>JAEXRB010000236.1 GCA_023438325.1 Pseudomonadota bacterium
GCCTTCAGCCGCGCTTGCTCGCGCGTACCCCAACTCAAACTGCGCGGCACCGCGCTGTGGCTGGCCATCGCCTATCAGGAAACCCGCGAATCCCCGCACGCCAGCATGCAGACCCTGCATCGCGACATCCTCGGCATGCTGGGCCTGCTCAAGGGCACCTACGCCTCTCAGGCTCCGAGCATTGCCAACGCCACGCTCTGACCCTTCCAATGCCTTCTGCAACCCACGAAAAAGCCGGCGCATGCGCCGGCTTTTTCGTATCGCAGCCCAGCTCCGATAGTGCGAACATTCTAGTCATGCGGCGTAGCATGGCGTGATCGTCACTGCCCTTGCCCGTTTTCTGGAGAATCCCATGGCCAAGTTCAAATCTTCCGCCACGCCTGCTGCCGCTGCGAAAAAGTCTGGCACCCCGAAAAAGACCGCAGCCAAGACCGCGCCTGCTGCAAAGAAAAAGGCTGCCGCTCCGGACACCAGCGCACGCGGCATCATGGATTCGGCCCAGCAGATCTGGCAAACCGGCGTGAAAGCACTTGGCCGCGCACAGCAGGAAAGCACACGCCTGTTCGAGGCATTGGTGAAGGAAGGTGCCGGCGTGGAGAAAAAGACCCGTTCGATGGCTGCCGGCAAGGTCAACGCAGTGCGTGATTCGGTCGAAAATCGCGTCGGCCAGGTCAAGGACCGCGCCAACGACACATGGGATCGCTTGGAAAAGGTGTTCGAGGAACGTGTGCAGCGCGCCCTGACACGCCTGGGCGTACCGGGCCGCGAAGAATTGCAGTCGCTGATCGGTCGCGTGGACGAACTGAATGCGCGCCTGCGTGATCTGGCCGGCGGCTCGGCCCCCGCCGAAAAGAAAACCCCGACGAAAAAACCGGCAGCAGCCAAAAAACCGGTCACCACGCCGAAAAAATCCGCCAAGAAAGCCAGCACACCGGCGACCCCTGTCGCTGCAACCCAGGCCGCTGCCTCCGACGGGAACGTCAGCGTCACTGCAAAGCCCAAGACTGCCGCCGTCAAAAAAACTGCTGCCAAGAGCGAAACTCCGACCAGCGAGACGCCCCCGAAGTGACCCTCGCCGGAGGCCGGCCGCACGCCTGCCTCCGCGCCATGGCAAGCGCTATGATTGGTCTCTGACCTGCCGCAGGCCTTGCCCTCCATGAGCTTCACCTCTCTGCTCGCCCACCCTCTTCTCTTCGCCCTGACTGCCCTGGTCGCGGTGTTCTTTACCGTGGCCTGGCTAGCGGGCGCATTTCGGAGCGAGCGCGACGAAGCCCGGGCCGGCATCGCGCTGTTGTGTGCGATGCGCTGGAACGAGTTCTGCCGACTGATCTCCGAAGTACTGAAAGATCGCGGCATGCAGCCGGCCAATGCAGAACGCGCACCGGGCCAGGATGGCTTCGACCTACTGTTCACACGCGGCAATGCCCGTTATCTGGTGCTTTGCAAGAACGCAGCGACCCAGCACATCAGTGCCGCCGCCGTTGGCCAACTCCATACCCTCACGCAAGTTCAGGATGCCGAGGGCGCCATCATCGCGTCCTGCGCCGCGCCCGAAGCGGCCGCATTGAAGCTGGCACAAGAGCGCCGCATCGAGGTGATCGCAGATCTCGATCTGTGGCGGCACGTCAAACCCTGGGTGGCACACGACCAGCGCACGGATGCCGAAGCGGCCGCCAATACGGCCAGGCAACGGCGCTTGATGACTGCCGCATCGATCGCCCTGCTGGCCGCCATCCTCACCTATGTCCTCGTAGCGATGCTGGCACCGCAACCACCGCCGCCCCAAGCGGCCACCACGGCCAGCCCTCCGGTACAACCTGTGGTCGCAACACCTGCCGCAGGCCCTGCGACCGCCATGCCCGACGCCAATCTCAGCGAAGAAAAACTCGCCTCGCGGCGTGCCTCCGCCATGATGGAAGTGCGCGGCCTCACCCGGATTTCAAGCGCCGTCTGGTCCACGCGATCCACTCTCCAGATCGGCCTGCACGACACCATCAACGACGCTGACCTGGCAACTCTGGTGGAGGATGTCTGTCGTTCACTGCTGCAATACGAGGAATTGCGCTTCACCCGGCTCCAGTTGGAAGTGCCGACCGAAAATGTCGATCAGCCGGTGCAGGTCCGCTGGCGACAGTGCCGCTGAGCCGAACGAGCACCGAAGCACCGCAAGAAAAAAGGAAGGCCGCAGCCTTCCTTTTTTCATTCCGCCTGGATGGCAGGCGAGGCGCCCGCATGCATCACCAATGCACGCCGCGCATCACCGCCGCGAACGCGATCTGCTCGCTGGTAGGCGCCTGTTCGCCTTCGCGCATGCCCTTGATGCCCTTGGCTGCCGCCGAATCGGGGAACAACTCGAACGCCGTGCTCATCACCAGCTCGTAAGCCTTCGGCGCTACCGCATTCACCACGCTGGCAAAAATGCCGAGACGGGTGGCGATGCGGCTCGGGCGCTCGATGATGCCCTGCACGATCAGATCGGCAGCTTCCTCGGGCGACAGCGTTGGCACACTGTCGTACATCTTGGTAGGCGCGATCATCGGCGTCTTCACCAGCGGCATGTTGATCGTCGTGAACACGATGCCCTTGCCCGAAAGCTCGCCCTGCGCACAGCGACTGAACGCATCCAGCGCCGCCTTAGACGCCACATAGGCAGAAAAGCGCGGCGAATTGGCGAGCACGCCGATGGAACTGATGTTGATGATGTGGCCGCGGCGACGCTCGGTCATCTTCGGCATGAAGCCCATGATGAGCCGCAGCGAGCCGAAGTAGTTGAGCTGCATGGTGCGTTCGAAATCGTGGAAACGATCGTAGGACAGCTCGATCGAACGGCGGATCGAACGCCCGGCGTTGTTGACCAGCACATCCACGCCCCCGTGCTCGGCGATCACCTTTTCCACCAACGCATCGCACGAGGCCATGTCGGCCAAATCGCAGGTATAGGCGTGACAGGTGCCACCGGACTTGATGATCTCGTCACGCGTGGCGAACAGCTCTTCCTCGCCACGCGCCACGATCACCGTGATCGCACCCGCAGCGGCCACCTTCAATGCCGCCGCCTTGCCGATGCCCGACGAGCCTCCCGTGATCAGCACCACCTTGCCCTTGACCTTGCCCTTGAGGCTGCGGTCCACGAACAGCGATGGATCAAGATGGCGCTCCCAGTAATCCCACAGCCGCCATGCGTAATCCTCCAGCGATGGCACGCGGATGCCGCTGCCCTTGAGCGCACGCTCGGTTTCACGGCAATCAAAGCGCGTGGGGTAGGTGACGAACTTGACCACCTGCCTGGGGATGCCCATGTCGCGCAACAACATGCCGATGAAACGCTTGACCGGCGGGAGATTGCCGAGCGCGGCCTTCAACGGGCCCGGCACGAATGAGAACATGCGCGCATCCAGCCGCATCGTCATCTGCGGCGCATGTCCGGCGCGCGCAAAAAGGTTGAGCACTTCGCCGATGCGGCGCGGATCCGGATCAGTCAGGTGAAAACAGCCGCCATTGAGGCCGGTTTTGTGCGCGATATGGTCGATCGCGTCGGCCACGTAATCCACCGGCACCAGATTCACCCGCCCGCCCTCGATGCCGATCACAGGCATCCAAGGCGGCAACGTCTCGCGCAGCTTCTTGAGGGCGCCGAAGAAATAGTACGGCCCGTCGATCTTGTCGATTTCGCCGGTTTTCGAATGCCCGACCACCACGCCGGGACGGTAGATGCGATAAGGCCGCTTGCACTCCTCGCGCACCACCTTCTCGGCATCGTGCTTGGTGCGGAAATACGGATGATCCAGATCCTCGGCCTCGTCGAACATATCCTCGCGGAACGTGCCCGGATACAACCCTGCCACGGCGATGGAGCTGGCGTACTGGAAGCAGCCGGCATTCACCGCCTCGGCCAGCGCCACGGCATTGCGCGTGCCTTCGACATTGGCAACCAGCTGCGAAGGCCCATCGGCGGCCAGATCGTAGATCGCGGCCAAATGGAAGAAGTGCTTGATCTTGCCCTTGAGCTCGGCCGCCTTCTCCGCGCTCACGCCAAGACGCGGCTTCGCCAGATCACCCAACACCGGCACGATGCGCTTCTTGTCCCAGGCCATGCGCTCGATCAGCGCATCGAGCTTCTTCTGCGAGCCCCGCCGCACCAGCACATGGATCGTGCCCTTGCGCTTGAGCAGGTTGGCAACCAGATGACGCCCGAAGAAACCTGGCGCGCCGGTGACGAAATAGCTCATGTGGCCCCCTCCCTCGTTCTGGAAAATGACCCCGCGGGCGCTGTTGATCGCCCCTGCGCGGCAGTGGATGCCCTTCGGCAAACAATAGCCTGATGCAATGCAGCTTCCTAGCGTATGCACGGACTTTGACGCCCTTCCGGGCGCATGCTATCAAACCGTTCCCATTTCTCCGCACTACCTTCGAGGACTTTCCCATGCCCGACCTGACGGCTGATTTCGAGCGCGCCTCCCAGGACATCAAATCCCTGGCCGAACGCCCGGACAACGACACCCTGCTCAAGCTCTACGCGCTCTACAAGCAAGGTGCCGAAGGTGACGTCAACGGCCCCAAGCCGGGCTTCTTCGATTTCGTCGGCACTGCCAAGTACGAAGCCTGGGGCAAACTCGCAGGCACCTCGCAGGACGAGGCGAAGAAGAAGTACGTGGCACTGGTCAAGAAACTCATCGCGGGCTGACCGAAATGGCACGCGGCACCCGCGACCGGATCCTGGACACCAGCCTGCTGATGTTCAACGCGCGTGGCGAACCCAACGTCACCACCAATCACATCGCCGACGAACTGGAAATCAGCCCGGGCAACCTGTACTACCACTTCCGCAACAAGGACGACATCGTCGCGCACCTGTTCTCGCGCTACGAAGTACGCATCGACCAAGCCTTGGTGGTGCCCGACGATCGCCTGCCCGGGCTGGAAGACCTGTGGCTGCAACTGCATGCGGTCTACGAATGCATTTGGGATTATCGCTTCCTGTTCCGCGACTTGGTCGACATCCTCGCGCGCAACCGCAAATTGCGCCTGCATTTTTCCCGCATCCTCAAACGCGCTGCCGACAACGCCAGCGAAGTGATGCGCGCGATGGTGCGGGCCGAAGTGATGCGCGCCTCGCCGGATGAAATCCGTGCCACCGCCGACAACGTTCTGGTGATTACCACATTCTGGCTCAACTTCAGCGCGGTGCGAGGCGAGCGCGATGAGCAGGAAGCAATACGCCTGGGAATTCATCAAGTGATGATGCTGCTGGCACCGTTCCTGCGCGATGCCGAGCGTTTGCACCTGAACCAGTTGGCCGAAGCCTACTTGCCGGAGCGGCATTGAGAGCAATGAGACACGCCCGCTGCCCGCATTGCAGAAAACCGAGCCTCACCTGTTGGCAGAAACTCGGGACAGGCCCGGCGCGACGGATTCCCTGCCCTGCCTGCGGAAAACCCATCAGTACGGCGTGGCTGGCTTCCTTCACTCTGATCGCGCTCTGCAGTGTGGCGTTCTGGTCGAGCATCGCGCTGCCCATCGCCCTGTTCGGCCCGATGTCGATGCACCGGTTCCTCGTTACCGCAGCAATCAGCGTCGCCGCCGTGCAATTGCCTGTTGCATGGGCGTATTGCCGATTCGTACCGCTGATCGCACGAAAAAACTGAAAGTTTCCAGCTCGGAAAACACGACAGGCCCCGAATTCGGGGCCTGTCGTTGTCACACTTGATGAATGCGGATCAGGCCGCTTTCTTCACCGTGCGGCTGGTTTTTGTCGCCAATTTCTTCACGGCTTTCCTGGCCACTGCCGGCTTGCGCGCGGCGGTTTTGCGTGCCGGCTTGGCCTTCTTCTTGGAGAGCGTCGCCACGACCGGCGACAGGCGGGTTTCCAGTTCGCCCTTGACCGAACCGTAGACATCGCTGGCGCGTGCCAGCAGCGGATCTACCTTGGCTTCGACCTTGGACTTCACGTCCTTGAGGTTGGCGCGTGCCTGCTTGTTGAGCGTTTCGATGCGCTTGTTGGCGGCATCGCGGAACTGCGTGCCTTCTTCCACCAGCGTGCCGTACACCTTGGCCGCCTGCTTGCGCGTCAAAGACACCACGCCCAGACCGGCCAGCCACAGATCACGCGGATCAACGCCGGGATTCTTCACTTGCTTGACCATTTCCTCATCTCCTGAAGTGGCGGCCAACTGGCCGGGAACAGTTCTGCGATGAGGATGCTAGGGCGGCGCGATGGAGCAAACGCACTAAGCGGCGTCAGTCTTCGTCCAGTTCTTCATCCAACGGCTGGGCATCCGGATCGTCTGCCTCGCGCGGGCCATCCTCGTCACTGACGCCCGGGCTGCCACGCTGGGCCTCACGCACGACCTGCTGCTCGCTGGCTTCCTCGCCCAGATGAAACGCCGCAAATCCAGGCAAGACCACCTGATTGCGCGCCATGCCGATGACATTGCCCCGTACCGGCGATACCACCTCACGTTCGATGTTGTTGATCGGATCGACGACGATGCCGAGCACTTGTCCTTCCTCGATCTGTTCGCCGAGCATCACGCGACTGAGCAGCAAGCCACCGGCATCGGCGCGCACCCAGGTCGATTCGTAGAAGATCGGCTGCGGCTGATCCCACAGCGGCAGATTCCGAGTCATGCCGAGCTTGTGCATCAAGGTATTCAGCGCCTGCACGCCATGCTCGATTTCGACAGGTTCCAACTCGCCCGGCCCGCCAACCTCGAATGTCACCGCGGGTATACCGACGCCCAGCGCCGCAGTACGCAACATGCCGCGCGAGCCACGGCTGTGCAGCACCGGAGTGGCGCCGAACCCCTGGGTGAATTCGCGCACTTCAGGACGGCTCAAGTCGGCCCTCACCTGCGGCAGGTTGCGGCGATCGAACGAGCCGGTGTGCAGGTCCACTAGGGCTTCGCACTGGCTCATCACTTCGGTGAAGAAACTGTAGGCAATGCGCGAAGCGATGCTGCCGTAACGGGTTCCCGGAAAGAAACGATTGAGGTCGCGTCGATCCGGCAGATAACGTGAATTGCGCGAGAAGCCGAACAGATTGACCACCGGCACCGCGACCAAGGTGCCGCCCAAGTCGCCGGAGTCCACCTGATTGGCGATGCGCCGCACGATTTCCACACTGTTCAACTCATCGCCGTGCACGCCCGCAGTCAGGCACAACACCGGCCCCGGTCGCACCCCATGCACGACCACGACAGGGCTGATCACCTCGCTGCCGGAAAAACTCATGCTGGCGTTCCACTCCAGCCGCGCACGCTTGCCCGGAAGCACTTGCGCGCCGAGGATCTCGAATGGGCCGACCAACACCGGGCCGATGAACTCGGACGAGGCCGGATCACCCGCAGGGATCAATGCAGGCGGGCCGACGAACGCATCCTCGGCCATGGCCTGCGAGATCGACAACAACATCGACAGGCAACACCCGACCCGCGCCCACCGACTGATCCGTCGCACCTGCACGATCACGCCGCCTTGTCGCACCGGGCACAGCGGCCGTGCACTTCCAGTGTCTGGGCCTGCGGGCGAAAACCCAATGCCAACGCTTGCTCGGTCAGCAGACGCGTAGCCCGTTCGTCCTCCATCTCCACCGCACGACCACAGCCATTGCAGATCAGGAAGGGAGCCGAATGCGGCGTGCGCGGCTGGTGACAGCCGATGAAGGCATTGATGGATTCGAGCTTGTGGATGAAACCGTTTTCCAGCAGGAAATCCAGAGTGCGATAAACCGTCGGAGGTGCCGCCGGGCCCTTGCCATCCCGGATCATGTCCATCAGATCGTAGGCCTTGACCGGCCTGTCGGCCTCTGCCACCAGGCGCAATACGCGCTCGCGCAATGGCGTCAGGCGCAAACCACGCTCCTCGCACACCGCGGCGACCTCGCGCACGAAGCTCTCGCGGTCGTGCACGTGGTCATCGGGATTGGAACAGGGTTGGCGCAGGGGCGGACTCATCGTGCCGGATCATATCAGTGCTCGTGGCGCCGCATCCGGCAGCGCGACACCGCAGTCTGGATCACTTCAGCCAGGCAACATGCCCGATTCGACGATGTCCACGGCACGATCCAGCCGCGCCAGCGCGCCTTCGCGGCCACACAGGTAGATGGTGTGGTCGATGGAAGGCGATACCTGCCCGCCGGTGGTCGCCACGCGCAACGGCTGAGCCACCTTGCCCAACCCCAGTCCCAGTGCTTCCGCCGTTTCGCGCAAGGCGGCATCGATTGCGGCCGGAGTCCACTCGGACAACGCCGCCAGACGCGCACGCGCGTCGCGCAGCACCTCTGCGGCCGGCAGCAGATGCTTGGATACGGCCGCCTGATCCCATTGCTCGATGCCTACGTACCAAGTCCGCGCACGCTCGGCCATGTCCTTGAGCGTTCTGACCCGATCACGCAACGCCACGACGACATCGGCCGGATCCGGGCCGGCTTCCGGATTGATGCCCTCGTTGCGCAGATGCCAGAGCAGGTGCGGCACGATTTCCAGCGGCTCGTCATTTTTCAGGTAATGCTGATTGACCCACGCCAGCTTCTCGAAATCAAAGCGCGACGCAGCCTTGTTGACGTTTTCGACGCGGAACAGCTCGATCATCTCCTGCATCGAGAAAAGCTCCTGATCGCCATGCGACCAGCCCAGGCGCGCGATGTAGTTGAGCAGCGCATGCGGCAGATACCCATCGTCGCGATACTGCATCACGCCCACTGCGCCGTGGCGTTTGGACAGCTTGGCGCCGTCCGGGCCATGGATCATCGGCAGGTGCGCAAAGTCCGGCGGCGTCGCACCCAGCGCATGGTAGATGTTGATCTGGCGCGGCGTGTTGTTGATGTGGTCCTCGCCACGGATCACCTCGGTGATGCCCATGTCGATGTCGTCCACCACCACGGCGAAGTTGTAGGTCGGGTGATCGTCCGAGCGCCAGATGATGAGGTCGTCCAGCTCTTCGTTGGCGATCTCGATGCGGCCGCGCACCTTGTCGTCGAACACCACGCTGCCGGTTTGCGGATTGCGGAAACGGATCACGCGATTGGGATCATCGCGGCGTGGTTCGTTGCGATCGCGGTAGTAGCCGTTGTAGCGCGGCTTGCGGCCTTCGGCCATGGCCTGCTCGCGCATGGCATCGATGTCTTCACGGCTTTCGTAGGCGTAATACGCCTTGCCGGCCTTGACCAGATCCTCCGCCGCCTGTCGGTAACGGTCGATCCGCAGGGTTTGATAGAACGGGCCCTCGTCGTGCGCCAGCCCGAGCCACTGCATGCCTTCGAGAATCGCATCCACCGCTTCCTGCGTGGAGCGTTCGCGATCGGTATCTTCGATGCGCAAGATGAATTGCCCGCCCTGACGCCGGGCCTCTAGCCAGCAATAGAGCGCGGTGCGTGCGCCGCCGATGTGGAGGAATCCAGTAGGGCTGGGGGCAAAGCGGGTGCGACAGGTCATAAAAAACATGGCATCAAAGGAAAGACCGGCGATTTTACCCCGCCGCGCGATGGAGCAGCGGCGCAACCACTCCAGCCACCTGTGCGCGAGGCCGCGAAATGAGGCAGCACAGCCGTCGGCATCGTCGATCCACACCTTGAACAGGTTCTGCACGCGCATACCCACATGTGGGCATGTTCGAGGACAACAGCGTTACACTTCGCGGCTCAAGGCGCTGCGGCAGCGACGCCTTCCCATCAACTTCACCGGAGTTTTCCCGCAATGATCCTGCGTTCCCTGATGCTTGCCGGTTTCATGCTGCCGGCGCTTGCCATCGCCCAAGACACCGCCCCGGCGGTTGCGCCCACCGAAGCCGTCGTCACCACACCCGGCCCGCGCGTGGCGCTGCACACCAACCTTGGCGACATCATCGTCGAGCTGGATTCGGCCAAGGCGCCGCTGTCGGCAGAAAACTTCCTCACCTACGTGAAAGACGGCTACTACAACGGCACCGTGTTTCACCGCGTGATCGACAACTTCATGGCTCAGGGCGGCGGCTACACCACCGACCTGCAAGCCAAGCCCACGCGCGCACCGATCCAGAACGAAGCCAACAACGGCCTCTCCAATCTGCGCGGCACCCTCGCCATGGCACGCACCGGCGAGCCGCACTCCGCGCAAGCGCAATTCTTCATCAACCTGGTGGACAACCCGCGCCTGGATTACGTCTCCGACCAGAACGGCATGACCTGGGGCTACGCGGTGTTCGGCAAGGTGGTCGAGGGCATGGACGTGGTGGACAAGATCCGCGCCATCCCGACCCACGGCCAAGGCCCGTTCCGCACCGATGTGCCGACCCAGCCTGTGGTGATCGAACGCGCTGAACTGCTGGCTGCTCCTGCCGCTCCGGCTGCGGCCGAGTAAGTTTCATCCAGTGGCGCGCACCGACCGCAACGGCGTGCGCGCCCTGTTCGTTTCGGATCTGCATCTGGATCCCGAACGCCCGCACATCACCGACTTATTCCTCGCCTTCCTGCGCGAGGAGGCCACGAAATCGCCGGCGCTGTTCATCCCGGGCGACCTGTTCGAAGCCTGGATCGGCGACGACGACGACGCCCCGCTGCCCGACACCGTGGCGCGTGCATTGAAAGCCGTCGCCGATGGTGGCACCCGCATCGGATTCATTCGCGGCAATCGCGACTTCCTCCTCGGGCGCGATTACGCCGCCCGCGCCGGTTTCGACATCCTGCCCGACCCCTGCGTCATCATGCTGTCCGACGAACCGACCCTGCTGCTGCACGGCGATCTGCTGTGCTGGGACGACACCGGCTATCTCACGGTACGGCGTCAGGTTCGCGACCCTGCCTGGCAACGCGCCATGCTCGCCCGCCCGCTGCAAGAACGCCGCGCCTTCGCCCAGGCCGCGCGTGGTGCCAGTGCCGCGCACCAACAGGCCATGACCTCACGCGATGTGGGCGACGCGGCACCGCGTGCGGTGGAAGACATGTTCCGTCGCTTCGGCGTGAAACGCATGATCCATGGCCACACGCACCGTCCGGCCATCCACGAATTGAACGTGGACGGCGCCACTTGCCAGCGCATCGTGCTTGGCGACTGGTACGAACAGGGCAGCGTGCTGCGAATCCATGATGACGGGCACTGCGAACTGAGCGGACTGGACTGACGCCGATCAGGCCTCGCGCAATCGCGCGATCACGGGCGCCACCTGATGCTCACGCCCCAACGCCACACCCGCCTGTTCGAGCCGCCGCAGCAGTGTGGCCGGATCATCGGCACGCAAGGTCGCATGGCCCACCTTGCGCCCGGCCCGCGCCGCCTTGCCGTAATCGTGCCAGTGCGCTCCCGGCACCCCGAGCAACGCACGCGCATCGGGCATGTCGCCGATGAAGTTGAGCATGCACGAATGTCCACGCGCCGCGGCATCACCCAGCGGCCAGCCCAACACCGCGCGCAGGTGGTTCTCGAACTGAGAGGTTTCCGCGCCTTCGATGGTCCAGTGCCCTGAGTTGTGCACGCGCGGAGCCATTTCGTTGGCCCGCAGCGTATCGCCACAATCAAACAACTCCAGTGCGAAAACGCCGACGTAATCCAGCGCATCGGCCAGCCTGCGCGCATGTCCGATGGCTTTTTCGGCCATTTCCGGCACGACGCGAGCCGGCGCCAGACTGGCCGAGAGCACGCCATTCACATGCCAGTTTTCGGTGATCGGCCATGTGGCGAATGCGCCATCGCGGCCACGCACCGCGATCACCGAAAGCTCGCGCTGAAATGGCACGAAGGCTTCCAGAATGAGACCCGTGCGCGCTGCCTGCGCACCGAGTGCCTCCCACGCGGTAACGGCATCACCGGGGCTGCGCAAACGGAACTGGCCTTTTCCGTCGTAACCGAAGCGACGCGTCTTGAGGATGCAAGGCGTTCCCAGCTGCTCCAGCGCGGCATCCAGCCCGGCACGATCATCCACGGCGGCAAATCCGGGCGTCGGAATACCCAAGGCGTTGAAACGGGTCTTCTCGTGGAATCGATCCTGCGCCGTGGCCAGCGCCTGCGCGCCCGGATGCACGCGTACCTGCGCACCGAGTGATTCGATGCTGGCCGCGGGCACGTTCTCGAAATCAAAGGTGATCGCATCCAACCCACGTGCAAATTGCGCCAGCGCAGCGGCATCGTCGAATGCGCCTTGCGCGAGCGGCATCACCTGCCCGGCGCAAGCATCGGCGTGAGGATCAAACGCATGCAGGCGCAAACCCATCGAGGCGCCCACCAACGCCATCATGCGCGCCAACTGGCCGCCACCGAGAATCCCTACCGTCGCGGCCCGTGCTGGATCACTCATGGCGTGGAAGGGTCCGGATTGGCCAGCACATCGGCCGTTTGCGAGGCACGGAACAGGTCAAGTGCCTCGCCGATCCGCGCATCGCTCGTTGCGAGCATGGCGGCTGCAAACAAGGCCGCATTCGTCGCCCCGGCCTGGCCGATGGCAAACGTCGCCACCGGCACGCCGGCAGGCATCTGCACGATGGACAGCAAAGAATCCAGCCCGTTGAGCGCACGCGATTGCACCGGTACGCCCAGCACCGGCAGCGACGTCATCGAGGCGATCATGCCCGGCAAGTGTGCAGCCCCGCCGGCGCCGGCGATGATGGCTTTCAGCCCGCGCTGCCGTGCGGTTTTCGCATACTCGA
Organism: Pseudomonadota bacterium; assembly: GCA_023438325.1. Lineage (GTDB taxonomy): Bacteria > Pseudomonadota > Gammaproteobacteria > Xanthomonadales > Xanthomonadaceae > Denitratimonas. The sequence goes on from JAEXRB010000236.1 coordinate 12,614, forward strand.
ACAGACGCTCCGGCGTGCGGTGTGCAGACACCACTTCCTGCTCGAACGCGATACCCAGCGCTTCCAGCCGGAGAGCGGCATGCCGCATGGTCTCCCAATCCGAGCGCGATCCCATCACAAGGCCCACAACAACAGCAGCAGTTGGCTGGCTCATAGCACGGTCCGAACAAGACAGCGGCTATTGTAGTCGCACCATGCCGCTGACAGAATCGCGCCAACACCTTCACTTGCAACGTCATGACCTTGGACAAGCGCCTGCTGGAAATCCTCCGCTGTCCAGCATCAGGGCAAACACTGCATCTGCTGACAGCCCCGCAGCTGGACAC
>JAEXRB010000363.1 GCA_023438325.1 Pseudomonadota bacterium
GGCTATGGGTGCCGAAGTGGTGCTGACCCGTTCGGATGTCGCCAAGGGTCATCCGCAGTATTACCAGGACATGGCCGAGCGCATCGCGCGCGAGACGCCGGGGGCGTACTTCATCAACCAGTTCGGCAATCCGGACAACCCGCGCGCGCATTACGAAACCACCGGGCCGGAATTGCTCCAGCAAATGGATGGGCGCATCGATGCCTTCGTCTTCGGATGCGGCTCCTCTGGCACGATGACTGGGCTTTCGCGCTACTTCGCCGATCACTCGCCAGACACCGAGTTGATCCTCGCCGATCCGGTTGGTTCGATCCTCACCCAGTACATCAACGAAGGTGTGCTCAGCACCAAGTCCGGCAGTTGGCTGGTGGAAGGCATCGGCGAGGATTTCCTGCCGACGATTTCCGATTTTTCCCGAGTGAAAAAGGCTTACGCCATTCCCGACAAGGAAAGTTTCCTCACCGCGCGGGAGTTGCTCGCCAAGGAAGGCATCCTGGGCGGCTCCACCACCGGCACGCTGCTGGCCGCCGCACTGCGTTATTGCCGTGAACAGACCACGCCCAAGCGTGTGGTCACCTTGGTGCCCGATACCGGCAACAAGTACCTCTCCAAGATGTACAACGACTACTGGATGCTCGACAACGGTTTCATCGAGCGGCCGCAGCATGGCGATCTGCGGGATCTCATCCTGCGGCCTTACAGCCAGCGCGATACCGTGGTCGTGGCGCCGGGCGATCTGCTGACGGTGGCTTATCAGCGCATGAAACTCTACGACGTGAGCCAGTTGCCGGTGATGGAGGGTGATCGCATCGTCGGCATCCTGGATGAATCGGACGTGCTGATGCATGTGTATGGCGATGAGGTCCGTTTCCGTGATCCGGTATCCACCGCCATGGTCGAAAAGCTCGAAAAGATCGAGGTGGCCTCGCCGGTGGAATCGCTGCTGCCGGTATTCAATCGGGGCTACGTGGCCATCATCGTGGAAGGTGAGCGCTTCCTCGGTCTCATCACCCGTATCGACCTGCTCAATTATCTGCGCCGCCGAGTGCAGTAGCGCGGCTGTCCGGGGCGTGGCGGGAACGTGGGTGATCACCATATTCCCGCAGCGCCTGACCAGCGAGCGCCGCCGTGCTGGCGAAGGGCTATGATGCGCGCCTCAGAACTGAACGGGTTTTGCGCATGAACCACCAGGATTCCCTCGGCCTTGGCACCCTCGCCATCCACGCCGGCCAATCGCCTGATCCTTCCACCGGCGCGGTAATGACGCCGATCTACGCCACGTCCACCTACGTGCAGCAAAGCCCCGGCGTGCATCAGGGCTACGAGTATTCGCGCAGCCACAATCCCACGCGCTTCGCTTACGAACGCTGCATCGCGGCATTGGAAGGTGGCACGCACGGCTATGCCTTCGCCTCGGGACTGGCGGCTACCTCCACCGTGCTGGATGCGCTGGATGCAGGCAGCCATGTGATCTGCATGGACGATGTCTACGGCGGCACCTTTCGTCTGCTCGAGCGGGTGCGCAAACGTTCGGCCGGGTTGTCCATCGATTTTGTCGATCTCAACGACATGGCCGCGCTCGAAGCGGCGCTGCGTCCGGAGACCAAGCTGATCTGGTGCGAGACGCCGACCAATCCGCTGCTGAAGATCGTCGATATCGCACGCCTGGCCGAGTTCGCCCGCGCCCGTGGCATCTGGCTGGCCGTGGACAACACCTTTGCCTCGCCGATGCTGCAACGACCGCTGGATCTTGGAGCGCATCTGGTCATGCATTCGGCGACCAAGTACCTCAATGGCCATTCCGACATCGTGGGCGGTGTGGTGGTGGTGGGCGAGGATGCCGAGCTGGCCGAGAAGATGACTTTCCTGCAGAACGCCGTCGGTGGCGTGCAGGGCCCGTTCGACAGTTTCCTTGCGCTGCGTGGCCTCAAGACACTGCACCTGCGCATGCGCGCGCATTGCGAGAACGCGATGGAGTTGGCGCAATGGCTGCAAAGCCATCCAGAGGTGGAAAAGGTCATCCATCCCGGGCTGGCTTCGCATCCGCAGCACGAACTGGCCAAGCGCCAGATGCGCGGCTTCGGCGGCATGATCAGCGTGTACGTGAAGGGTGGTGGAGAAGCGGCGCGACGCACGATGGAGCGCACGCGCCTGTTCGCCTGCGCCGAATCACTCGGTGGCGTGGAGAGTCTGGTCAATCATCCGGCGATCATGACGCACGCATCCATTCCTGCCGAAAAGCGCGCCGTACTCGGCATCAGTGACAACCTGATCCGGCTGTCGGTGGGCGTGGAGGATGTTGCCGACCTGCGGCATGACCTGGATCAGGCATTGACCAAGTAATCGCAGCGCCTCATCTCCCGTTCGTGGGCGCGGACGTAGAATCCGCGCCATCCTTCCGACTTTCCGAGGAAACGCCATGTCCCTTTCTCCCGATGTTCGCGAGCGTATCGAAACCTTGCTCGCACAAAATCCCGTCGTGTTGTTCATGAAGGGCGTGCCCGGCGCGCCGCAGTGCGGCTTTTCGGCCAAGGCCTCGGGCATTCTGGAAAGCCTCGGTGTGGATTACGCCGGGATCAACGTGCTGGCGGATCCGGATATCCGCGAAGGCATCAAGGCGTTCGGCAACTGGCCGACGATTCCGCAGCTTTACGTGCGTGGCGAGCTGGTTGGCGGCAGCGACATCATTGCCGGCCTGATGGATTCAGGTGAGCTGTTTGGCCTGCTTGGCGTTTCCGCGCCGGATCGCACGCCGCCGCAGATCACCATCACGCCCGCCGCCGCCGAGGCCATCCGTGGCGCGATGGCTGATGCGCAGGGGCTGGCGCTGCACCTGTCCATCGGCACGCGCTTTGAAGCGCAGTTCCAGCTGGCTCCGGCATCAGGTGGCAGCATCGTGTCCGAATCCCAGGGCATCGCCGTGCATTTCGACCTCGCCAGTGCGCAGCGCGCCCGCGGCATCGAGATCGACTGGGTGGAGGACGTGCGCGGTGCGGGCCTCTCGATCCGCAATCCGAATGCGCCCGCTCCGGTGAAGTCGATTTCAGTGCGTGACCTGCACGATCGCATCGTGGCGGGGAGTATCGATGTGATCGATGTGCGCCCTGCTGCTGCGCGTGCCATCGCGCCTTTCAACGAACCGCACGAGGTGCTCGACGAATCCACGCGTGCACGGCTGGAGGCATTGCCCAAGGATGTGCCTGTTGCCTTCCTGTGCCACCACGGCAATTCCAGCCGACAGGCGGCCGAGCATTTTCGTGACCTGGGCTTTCACGACATCTACAACGTGGAAGGTGGCATCGATGCCTGGTCGTTGGAAGTCGATCCCTCGGTTCCGCGTTATTGATCATCCGCCTTGCCCGCGCCGCCACGGTTGAAACGTGAATTCCGGTTAATTCCCTTGGCCGGAAGTGGAAAATTAGAGTATTTGCGCTAACCTGTGGCCGTGCGTGTATGGAGACCGCCATCACGCTTCTGGCGTACTTTGAGTTGTGATGGGGGAGCTGCAATGACGAAGAGCGCGGTACGGCTGGCGTTGGTGGCGACGATGATGTTCCTGATCTCGGGATGTGGTTCGACTGAGTCAGAGGCGGCAGCGGCGTGTGAGGCAGCCGCCAAGGAACGTACTGAGGGCAAGCTTCTGGCGGTGGATCTCCAAGTGCTGGCGGCCAGCGTGGAAAACGAGACGGCAGATATTCTCAGGCTCAAGGGGCCGGTCACTTTCGATACCGGACTCCAATCCGAATACACCCAGACGCTGGATTGCCGCGTGCAGGTTGCCGATGGACAAGTGCGCGTGATCGGCATCACCTTCGTGTTCTGATCGCGAGCACCGCCGTCCGTAGTACCATGCGTTGCTCCACCGGTATCTGCGCCGGGTCGCTTTGCTGGAGCGCCATCCCTTGAATGTCATCATTTCGTTCCGCCCATGAGCGCGCGTCGGGGCAGTCTGTTCGTCGTTGCCGCGCCCTCGGGGGCCGGAAAGTCCTCGCTGGTGAATGCCGTGCTTGCGCGCGAGCCGGATATCTCCCTGTCCATCTCATTCACTTCGCGCGGACCACGCCCGAGCGAGCGGCATGCACAGCACTACCACTTCGTCAGCGAGGACGCGTTTCGCGCCATGATCACGGCCGGGGATTTCTTCGAGTACGCGCAGGTGCATGGCGATTACAAGGGCACCGCGCGGCAATCGGTGGAGCCGTTTCTGGAGGCCGGGCGCGATGTGCTGCTGGAAATCGACTGGCAGGGCGCACGGCAGGTGCGCGAAAAGGTGCCCGACTGCGTGACCATCTTCATCCTGCCGCCTTCGCGTCAGGAGTTGGAGCGCCGCTTGCGCACCCGCGCCCAGGATTCGGAAGAAACCATTCTGCGGCGCTTGGCCGATTCGCGTGGCGACATATCGCATGCGCACGAGTTCGACTACATCATCATCAATCAGGATTTCGATCGCGCCGTGGACGATCTTCTGGCAATCACCCGCGCGCAACGCCTGCGCCGGGCCGCACAACTGGTACGGCATGAGGCATTGCTGGGCTCGCTTCTGGCTTGATTTGGTGGTTCGTGCCGTGCTCGGGTAGAATACGCGGTTCCGTTGTCATTCCGGCCTTGGCCGAGGAACCTCATGGCTCGTGTCACCGTAGAAGATTGCCTGGAAGTGGTTGATAACCGTTTCGAACTGGTCGTCATGGCCTCGCGCCGTGCCCGTCAGCTTGCCAAGGGCGCGCCCAGCACGCTGGAAGGCGAGGAGCAGGAAGACAAGCCCACCGTGCTGGCCTTGCGCGAGATCGCCGCGCGCAGCATCGATGACAGCATGATCGAGGAAGTTGAGCGCATCGAGCGCGAGCGCCGCGAGCGCGAAGCGCTGGAATGGGCCGCTGCCGAAGTGGACGACGACCTTTCCAAGGGCGGCGACGACCTCTGATCCATCGCGTGGCGGCGATGCAAATGCACGAGTCGCCGCGTCTGCGGGGTCGCATTCCCCGCCCGGGCTGCATTGCCCTCGCGGCTCTTGCTGCGTAGGCTTCTGACATGGCCACTTCCACGCCCGCATCGCCAACTGTGCAGACTTCCCCAGATCCGTGCCCGGATCTGGTCGAGCAGTTGCTTGAGCGTGTCCGGGCGTATCTGCCGGCAGAACAGGTCGATCTGATCTATCAGGCCTATCGGCTGGGTGCCCATGCGCACGATGGCCAGACCCGCAAGAGCGGCGAGGCTTACATCACCCACCCGGTTTCCGTGGCGATGCTGCTCGTCGATCTGGGGATGGATGCGGAAACCCTGTGCGCGGCGATTCTGCACGATGTGCTGGAAGACACGCCGATCGAGCGCGAGCGCATCGCCTCGCAGTTCGGGGAAACCGTGGCCGAGCTGGTGGATGGTGTCACCAAGCTGGATAAATTGCGCTTCCGCGATCGGCAGGAAGCGGCCGCCGAGAGCTTCCGCAAGATGCTGTTGGCGATGGCACGCGATCTGCGCGTGATCCTGATCAAGCTCGCTGATCGCCTGCACAACATGCGCACCATCGACTCGATGAGCGACGAGGCGCGGCGACGCATCGCGCGCGAGACATTGGACATTTACGCGCCCATCGCCCAGCGACTGGGCATGAACCAGATCAAGGGCGAGTTGCAGGACCTGGGTTTCAAGGGGCTATATCCCAAGCGCCACGCTGTCATCACGCGCCACGTGAAAACCTTGCCGGCGTCGCGGCGCGAGACGATGAGCAAGATCGAAGCGGCGTTGGCGCAGAATCTGGTGCAGGAAGACATTGCCCACCGTCTGGTGTGGCGGGTGAAATCCCCGTACAGCATCTATCGCAAGATGAAGTCCGAGCAGAAGTCCTTCGATCAGGTCATGGACGTGTTCGGCTTCCGCGTGATCGTGGACAACGTGATGGCGTGCTACATGGCGCTGGGTGCAGTGCACGGCCTGTACAAGCCGGTCGACCAGCGTTTTCGCGATTTCATCGCCATTCCCAAGGCCAACGGCTACCAATCGCTGCATACCTTGCTGTTTAGCCCGTTCGGGTCGCCCATCGAGGTGCAGATCCGCACCAATGAAATGGATCAGGTGGCCGAAGGCGGGATCGCCGCGCATTGGCTCTACAAATCGCCTGACGGTGGCGGCAGCAGCGCGCAGAGCCGTGCGCAGGCGTGGCTGTCGGGGTTGCTGGAAAGCCAGCAGGCGGCCGGCTCCTCGCTGGAGTTTCTGGACAACGTCAAGGTAGATCTCTTTCCCGACGAGGTTTATCTGTTCTCGCCCAAGGGCGACATCCTCTCTCTGCCGCGCAATGCCACGGCGCTGGATTTCGCTTATGCCGTGCATACCGGCGTGGGCGATCATGCTGTGGCGGCGCGCATCGACAAGAAGCTCGCGCCGCTTCGCACCCGACTGGTCAGCGGCCAGACCGTGGAAATCATCACCGCGCCTTCGGCCGCGCCGAATCCGAGCTGGCTGGAATGGGTGGTATCCAGCCGCGCACGCACGGCGATCCGCCACTTTCTCAAGCACCTTCAGCATGAAGATGCGGTGGAACTGGGGCATCGCATGCTCGATCGCGCGCTCGAATCGGTGGACAGCTCGCTCGATCGCATCCCGGCCAAGGTGCTCGATCAGTATCTGACCGATGCGCGTCTGCGTCGCCTGGAAGATCTTCTCGCCGAAATTGCGCTGGGCAACCGCATCGCATTGCAGGTGGCGCAGGCATTGACCCGCGGCACCGACGGACAGACCCACGAGCCGCATGCGCTGAGTGCGGAGAAGATCAACATCACCGGCGCCGAACGTGGCGTGCTGACCTTCCCGGATTGCTGCCTGCCGGTACCAGGCGACGAGATCATCGGATTCCTTTCCACCGGCAAGGGCATCGTCGTGCATCGTGCCGATTGCCCGAACGTGCCCGAGCTGCGCAAGAGCCCCGAGCGCTGGCTGCCGATCGGCTGGGATCGGGAAGTCACCGGGGATTTCCGTTCCGCCATTCGGGTCGAGGTGGAGAACAAGCCCGGCGTGCTGGCGCGCGTGGCCTCCGCCATCGCCGAAACCGAGGCCAATATCGACAACGTCGAGTATCAGGAGCGCGATCTGCGTTCGGCGGTGATCGTGTTCTCCATCGATGTGCGCGACAGAAAACATCTCGCCGATGTCATCCGCCGGGTGCGTCGCTTGTCGGTGGTGATCGGAGTGCAGCGGCGCTGATCGGTGGGTGCACGGGAATTGCACGGCAGGACAGCTAAACTTGCCGCGTCCGTTTACAACCCGAGGTTTGCAGCATGTCCCGACAGATCATCCACACCGATTCCGCTCCTGCGGCCATCGGCCCGTATTCGCAGGCGGTGAAGGCCGGCAACACGGTCTATCTTTCCGGCCAGATTCCGCTGGATCCGGCCACGATGGAATTGGTGTCCGACGATGTGGCCGCTCAGGCGCGTCAGGTGTTCAACAACCTTGCCGCCGTGTGCGATGCCGCCGGTGGCAGCCTGGGCAAGATCGTGCGCGTGGGCATTTACCTCACCGATCTTGCACGTTTTGCCGAGGTCAATGCGGTGATGGCCGAGTTCTTCGACGCGCCCTATCCGGCCCGATCCACCATCGAAGTATCGGCGCTGCCGCGTGGCGCACGGGTGGAGGTGGACGCGGTGATGGTGCTGGACTGATCCGACCTTGCTTGCGCCGCACGGCTGCGCTGTGACTTCTGATTCGACCCGCCAGCCGGTGTCCACGCTCAAGGGCGTCGGGCCGCAGCTGGCGGGAAAGCTTGTGGCGCGCGGCATCTCGCAGGTGCAGGATCTGTGGCTGCACCTGCCATTGCGTTACGAGGACCGCACGCGCCTCACGCCGATCCGCCAGCTTCGTCACGGCGAATCGGCACAGGTGCATGGCCGCATCGAAGCGGTGGAGCGCGGTTTTCGCGGCAGGCCGGTGCTGAAGGTGGCGATTGGCGATGAGTCCGATGCAACGCTGGTGCTGCGCTTCTTTCATTTTCATGCAGCTCAGGCCAAGGCGCTGCGCATCGGTGCCCGCATCCTGTGTCATGGCGAAGTGCGCGCCGGGCAGTTCGGCCTGGAGATGGTGCATCCGGGTTATCGCGTGCTCGATGACGAAGCGCAGCTCCAGCTTGGTGATCGGCTGGATCCGGTGTATCCGGCCATCGAAGGCATCGGCCCGGTGCAGTTGGCGCGCATCATCGGTGCGGCACTAGATGCCCTGCCACCGGACGATGCCCTCGAAGTGCTCCCTCCCGACTTCTTCGGTGATCTTGCGCTGCCGCGGTGGCATGAGGCGGTGCGGTTCCTGCATCGGCCCCCACCGGGCGTTGATCTGGGAGAACTGGCACGGCACCGCCATCCCGCGCAAGTGCGCTTGGCGCTGGAAGAACTGCTCGCACACCAGTTGAGTTTGCGCCGCCAACGCTTGGCGGTGAAGCGTCAGGGCGCACAGGCCCTGACGCCTGCGGGCCGCCTTGCGCAAGACCTGCGCAAGGCGTTGCCGTTCGCGTTGACTGGCGCGCAGCAGCGCGTGCTCGACGAGATTTTCCGCGATATTTCCCGTGCTGAACCGATGCTGCGGCTGGTGCAGGGCGATGTCGGCTCGGGCAAGACCATCGTGGCCGCATTCGCCGCACTCGCCGCCATCGAAGCGGGTGCGCAGGTGGCATTGATGGCGCCTACCGAACTGCTCGCCGAGCAGCACGCGCAGGCCTTCGCAACATGGTTCGAGCCGCTCGGCATCGAAATCGTATGGCTCGCCGGCAAGGTCAAGGGAAAAGCACGAGAAACCGCGCTGGCACGCACCGCTGCCGGGGCCGGCATCATCATTGGCACGCATGCGCTGTTGCAGGAGCCGGTGGCCTTCGCGAACCTCGCGCTGGTCATCGTCGATGAGCAGCATCGTTTCGGCGTGCATCAGCGTTTGGTGTTGCGCGACAAGGGCGCAGGCGGTGCGCAGGTACCGCACCAGTTGGTGATGACCGCCACGCCCATTCCGCGCACGCTCGCGATGACGGCCTATGCCGATCTGGATGTCTCGGTGATCGACGAACTGCCGCCCGGCCGCACTCCGGTGCAGACCGTGGCGATCAACGAACAGCGTCGTATCGAATTGATCGAACGCATCCGCAGGGCCTGCGGCGAGGGCCGACAGGCGTACTGGGTTTGCACCTTGATCGAGGAAAGTGATGAGCCGCCCGCGCCGGGCGTGGCGAAAATCGACGCGCAAGCGGCACAAACCGCCTATGACCTCTTGCGCGAGCAATTGCCTGATGTGCGCGTCGGCCTGATTCATGGCCGAATGAAGCCGGCAGAAAAGCAGGCCACGATGGCTGCGTTCAAGGCTGGCGAGATTCAATTGCTCGTTGCCACCACGGTGATCGAAGTGGGCGTGGACGTGCCCAACGCCAGCCTGATGCTGATCGAAAATGCCGAACGCCTCGGGCTTGCGCAATTGCACCAGTTGCGTGGCCGCGTCGGACGCGGCGCGGCGGCCTCCAGTTGCGTGTTGATGTTCAAGACGCCGTTGTCGCAGATGGCGCGCGAGCGCCTCGCCGTGATGCGCGAAACCACCGATGGTTTCCGTATCGCCGAAAAAGATCTGGAACTACGCGGCCCCGGCGAACTGCTCGGTACCCGCCAAACCGGCGTGGCCGGTTTCCGCATCGCCGATCCGATCCGCGATGCCGCACTCCTGCCGCAAGTTCAAGCTGCCGCCGATTCGCTTCTTGCCAGCGCCCCGCATGTGGCTGATCGCCTGATCGCACGCTGGATCGGGCAAGCGGTGCGGTATGCGGATGCGTGATCGGTAGAACCCACCCGACGAAGTTTCGCCACAACCTGATAGCCTGGAGTCCTTATGTCGGAACTTCCGCGCGGACTCTACGAACAGCTGATCACCGAGGGCCTTGATGAAGCCCTTTCGGCGTTGGGCCCGAAGCTCAGGGCCCAACGAAAAGATTTGCATCCGGAGGAGGTTGCCGATCGGATCGCCTTTCATCTCGCCGCCCTTGTCCGGCGCAGTGTATCGGCATTGGATGCTCGCCAGCGTAGCGAAGTCGGTGTGCGTCTGGCTCGAGAGATCACCCGACTTTTGGCAGGTGAAGGCAAGGCCGTGGATGCCTCTGACTACGCCTCTCCCAGCGGCAAGGTCCTCCACGCTATTGCGTCCCTGCGACTTGATGGCGAAGTGGAAGATGTTCCGCTCCTGGCGACGCCGCTGTTGGACACCACGCTGCTGACCAATGCCCCCGGTGAACCGCGGATTGGCTTCCAGCTCGGCTCGGAGGTTGCCTCGGCCGATCGCATCGACGTATTGATGGCCTTTGTCCGTCAGACCGGCATCCGCCCGATGCTCGACCTGCTCCGCCGGCATGTCGACGCAGGCCGCTCGCTGCGGCTGTTGACGACGACCTATACCAATTCAACCGAGTTGGCCGCGCTGCAGGCGCTGCAGGAAATTGGCGCGCAGATCCGGGTCTCCTATGACACCTCCAGCACCCGCCTGCACGCCAAGGCGTGGCTGTTCCATCGCCGCACCGGTTTCTCGACGGGCTATATCGGATCCTCGAACCTGACGTACTCGGCCCAAGTAACTGGGCTGGAGTGGAACGTTCGCGTATCCGGCGCTCGTAACCCCGACGTCATCGAGAAGTTTTCCGCGGTCTTCGAGAGCTACTGGCAGAACGACGACTTCAGGCCGTTCGACGTCGATGAGTTCAGTAACCTCACCCAGATTCGGACGGGCGGGCTAAGGGTCTATCTCAGTCCGGTGGAGATCCGGCCGGAGCCGTTCCAGTCCCGCCTGCTGGAGCTGATTGAGCTGTCACGGCTGCAGGGCCATCACCGTAACCTTCTCGTCTCGGCCACGGGCACCGGCAAGACTGTCATGGCTGCGCTGGATTACCAGAGACTACGCGCGCGTCTGCCTCGTGCGCGACTGCTGTTCGTTGCCCATCGCAAGGAGATCCTCGACCAAAGCCTCGCTACGTTCCGGCATGCACTTCGGGATGCCTCCTTTGGCGAACTGTGGGTGGGCGGTGATCGCCCCGACCACTTCGAGCACGTCTTCGCGTCCATCCAGAGCTTGAGCACGCGCGGCCTCGACCACCTGCCACGCGACCATTTCGACGTGGTGATCATCGACGAGTTCCATCACGCTGCTGCACCCACCTACAAGGTGCTCCTGGATCACCTGCTGCCAAGGGAGCTGTTGGGACTGACCGCAACGCCCGAGCGCGGGGACGACGAACCGATCCTGCAATGGTTTGACGGCCGCATTGCAGCCGAATTGCGCCTCTGGGACGCGATCGATCAGCACAGGCTCGTGCCCTTCGCCTATTACGGCATCGCCGACGCTACCGATTATCGCCAGATCAGCTGGCGGCGTGGCCGCGGATACGACCCACAAGAGCTCAGCAACTTGGTCACCGGCGATCAGGTGCTGGCGAGGCGGATCATCGCCAATGTCGCCAAGATCGTCCCAACCCCTGGCAGCATGCGCGCCCTAGGCTTCTGCATCTCGGTAGCGCATGCACGCTTCATGGCAGACGAGTTCAATGCAGCCGGCCTGGCAGCGATTGCCGTTTCCGCCGACACGCCACGTGACGAACGGAGGCAGGCCTTGCAGGCACTGGAAGCAGGTGATCTTCGCGTGGTGTTTTCAGTGGATCTATTCAACGAAGGCGTCGACATTCCATCCGTCGACACCCTGTTGCTGCTCAGACCCACCGACAGCTCGACTGTATTCCTCCAGCAACTCGGCCGGGGACTTCGGCGCGAGTCGAATAAAAGCCTCTGTACCGTGCTGGATTTCGTTGGCCAACACCGCAAGGAGTTCCGCATGCACCGACGGTTCGGTGCTCTTCTCGGAGGCAGTCGAAAGTACTTGCAGCAGCAGGTCGAGCAGGGATTTCCCTTCTTGCCGAGCGGCTGCCACATGGAACTGGATGCCGTTGCCTCGCAGCGTGTGCTGGAAAACATCCGCGAGAGCCTTCCCAGCACCTGGCGCGCCAAGGCAGGCGAGCTGCGACGTGTGGCCGAGTCCGATTCGCGGGTGACGCTCAAGAAATTCCTGGAACAGACCGGGCTTGAGCTCGTTGACATCTACGCCAACAACCGGAGCTGGTCCGACCTGCTGGATGCCGGCCACGTGCCCACCCTGCCCAGCGGCCCGGCAGAAGCGACGCTGCGCCGGGCGATCGGCCGCCTCCTGCATATCGACGATGCGCTGCGAATCGAGCACTACCGACACTTTGCGAACGCCGCTACCCCGCCGGACATCCAGACGCTCGACCTGCGATCCCGCCGCTTGTTCCATATGCTCGCCGCCGTGCTCACCGAGAGTGTGCTCAACGGTAGCGAGACTCTGGATGCTGCTGCCGCACTCATTTGGGAGCACCCACAAATCTTGGCCGAGTTGAGCCAGCTCATGGACGTGCTCGCCGAGCGCATCGAACACGTGCATCAATCATTGGCGACGCACCCCGATGTGCCACTCAATGTGCATGCCCGCTACACCCGCAGGGAGGTCTTGGCCGCCTTCGCAAGCAGCGAGGCTCTGAAGACGCCGGAATGGCGCGAAGGCTCACGTTGGTTGTTTGAGGAAAAGGTTGACCTGCTGGCATTCACGCTGGACAAGACCAGCGGGCATTTCTCGCCAACCACGCGCTACCGCGACTACGCCATCAGTCCGACGCTGCTGCATTGGGAAAGCCAATCAGGCACGCGTGAAACCAGTGAAACGGGGCAGCGCTATCAGGCCCATGAGGGCCGGGGAAGCGTCGTGTTGCCCATGGCCCGCCTCACCACTGACGACAGGGCATTTTGGCTGCTCGGGCCCGCTACGTACATCAGCCATGAAGGCGAGCGTCCGATGGCCATTACGTGGCGGCTGGCGCAAGCACTTCCGGGCGACCTGTTCGCTAGATTTGGAGCGGCGGTGTCTTGAGGCTGACGGTTAGGAACAGCGCATCATCGCAGCGTAGTTTTGCTGCCATCGCGACACGTCAGAAGACGTGCCGCGAAGGTGGGCGTGAAAGGTTTTCGCTATTGGATTACTCACCCCAACCGCAGCTCTTGCCCTGATTCTGGTTTTCCAGCCAGGTGTTGAGCGGGGCGAAGTATTCAAGTACGGCAGAAGCATCCATCTGTTCGCCGCCGGTCAGCTCCTTCAGCGTGGCTTGCCAGGGCTGGCTGTTGCCCTTGGCGAGCATGGCCCAGTAGCGTTTGCCGGCTTCGGGATTGTTGGCGAAGTTGCACTGGTAGAGCGGGCCGGTGTGGCCGGCGGCATCGCAAAGTGCCTTGTAGAACTGGAATTGCAGGATGTGCGAGAGGAAGTAGCGCGTGTACGGGGTGTTGCCCGGCACGTGGTACTTGGCACCCGGGTCGAAGAAGCCCTCGCCGCGGGCATCGACGGGGCCGACGCCCTGGTAGGTCTTCTTCAGATCCCACCATGCGGCGTTGTAGTTGTCCGGCGTGATGGAGCCATCGAACACGCCCCAGCGCCAGCGATCGATCATCAGGCCGAACGGCAGGAAGGCGACTTTCGTCAGCGCCATGCGCATCTGCGAGTTGATGACGGCTTGCTCGCTGACGGCGGGCGCTTCCGCCAGGCCGATGGAGGCGAGGTATTGCGGCGTCATCGACAGCACGATGGTGTCGCCGATGGCTTCATGGAAGCCGTCGTGCGCGCCGTTCTGAAACAGTGGCGGCAGGTTTTTGTAGGCCAGGTAGTAATAGATGTGGCCGAGCTCGTGATAGATCGTGGTGAGCTCTTCCTCGGTGGGTTTGATGCACATCTTGATGCGCACTTCGCCCTTGGTATCCATCGGCCAGGCGCTGGCATGGCAGACCACATCGCGATCGCGCGGCTGTACCAGTTGCGAGTCGGTGTAGAACGAGTCGGGCAAGGCAGGCATGCCGAGGCCGGTGTAGAAGCTTTCGGCCAGTCGGGTCATCTTCACGGCGATGTCGTTGTTGGCCTGACGGCTGAGTTCGACTTGCTGCTCGGCGGTGAGTTGGCTCAGGTCGCCGGCCTGCGCGCGTGCGGCATCGAGGATGCCGTTGCGCTGGTTTTGCAGGGCGGCGCTGATGTCCAGGCTGCCGACGCCGCGGTATGGTTCAAGGATCGGCCACAGGTTGCTCCAGTCCTGCTGCCAGAGGTTGCCGGTGAGATGCGCGGGGATCAGGCCGTTGACCTCGCCCTGGGGGCCGTACTTTTCGGTCAGTTTGTTGCGGGCATAACACTGAAGCTGGGTGTAGAGCGGTTCGACCTGTTTCCAGAGGCGGTCGGTTTCGGCCTGGAACTCCGCCGGCGTCATGTCGTAGCCGGCGCGCCAGACTTCACCGGTGTTGGCGAAGCCCATTTCCTTGGCGCCTTCGTTGGTCAGTTCAACGAAACGCTGGTAGTCGGCACGCATCGGCGTGGAAATGGTGTGCCAGCCTTGCCACGCGGCGAGTTGGTCGGCATAGCTGCTCTTGTTGGTGTCGGCGAGGATTTCGGAAATCTGGCCGATGTCCAGGCAGTCCTTGCCGCCCTCGCCATCGCGGCACCATTTTCCGGCGCCGTAGGTGGCCTCCATGCGGCTGGCGATTTCGGTCAGCTCCTTGAGCTTGGTCGGGTCGCGCGGCGCCGGCATCGCGGTATCGGTGGTGAGCAGGTGCAGGGCGCGCGCGGTGGCCGGCGACTGTGCGGCGGCATCGTAAGTCTTGGCCTGCTCGATGAAGGTGTTGCGCATCGTCAACCAGCGTTCGTTGGCGGCGGCGGCCACGCGCTGGCTGTCGGAATTGATGTAGGTATTGGAAAGCCACTGCGCCGAGGTGATTTCCGGGGTGCTTTCCTCCAGCGGGCGATTGACGCGGGCGATGAAGGCATCGGCGTTTTCGGCCTGCGCGGCAGGTGCGCTGGCGGGCGCGGTGGATTCGGGGGCGGAGCCGCAGGCGGCGAGGCCGAAGAGTGCCACGGCAATGGACGCGCCAAGCAGGGAGCGTTGGGAAATCATGGTGCGGTATCTCCGGACGGTGATTGGACAAGGGTTTGTGGTGCGAAACCTGGTGCGGTGATGTCGATACGTGTGAGCGGGCCGTACTTGGCAATGTCGTCGGCGATTTTCGATGCATCCCCGATCACCACCATGGCGTAATCACGACCCTCGGGAAACACGCTGCGCGCGGCGGCCACGGCTTCGGGAGATACGGCCTTGATGCGTTCGCCATAGCCTTCGATGCGTTCGCGTGCTTGACCTTGCAGTGCGAGCGTGGCGAGGGCGCCGGCAATTTGGGCGTTGGTCTGGTAGTCGGGGGCAAATTGGCCGAGGACGTAACGACGGGCCGATTCGAGCTGTTCCTCGGGGATGTCCTGATGGTGCAGACGCGCTTGCACTTCGAGCGCCAGGTCGATGGCTTGTGCGGTGGCGTCGGTGCGGGTGAAGGAGGAGTAATAGGCTGCGCCGGGTTTCGCGAGGCGCTGGATGCCGGCGCGGGCGCCGTAGGTGAGGCCGGATTTCACCCGCAGTTCGGTGTTGAGCATCGACGTGAAGCGGCCGCCGAACAGGGTTTGCACGAGGTCCTGCGCTTCGAGTGCGGGATCGGTGGCCGCAGCGCCAACGGTGCCGATCCAGAAGTAAGTTTGGGTGGCGTCGGGTTTGTCGACCAGCAACACGCGCGGGCCGGGTTGCCGTAGCTGCACGGGAATGTCGGGCAGGTTGCCTTTTGCCTTGCGCCAGTGGCCGAAGGCTTTTTCCACTGCGTGTCGCATCTGGCGCGGTTCCATGTCGCCGACCACGGTGATGATGGCGCGGTCGGCACCTACCTGGGCTTGGTAATGGCTGCGCAAGTCCTCCAAGGTAAGCGCGGCGAGGCTGCGTTCGTCACCCGAGAGGGCGCGGCCATAAGGATGGCCTTGGAACAACCAGGCCATGCCATAGGTGCCGACGAGGGCGCGTGGGTCGCCTTCTTTGGCGGCGGCAATCGATTGCACTTCCCGCACACGCAGCTTTTCGAACTCTTCCTGCGAGAGCGCGGGGCGTTGCAGCGCGTCGGCCAGCAGTTCCAGCATCAGGGTGGCATCGTCGGCGAGGAAGTCGGCGCTGGCCCAGATCGCTTCGCGGTCGGCGGAAAACGACAACTCGCCGCCGACATCGGCTACCGCGTCGATGAAAGCCACCGCATCGCGCGTTCCCGCGCCCTTGCCCAGCAGTTGTGCGAGCAAGGCGGCGGTGCCTTCCTTGCCGGCGGCATCGGCCAGCGCACCGCCGCGGATGGCGATGCGTGCGGCAACCAGCGGCGCGTCTTTCTTCTGCACCAGGATGACCTGTGCGCCGTTGTCCAAGGT
>JAEXRB010000115.1 GCA_023438325.1 Pseudomonadota bacterium
ATGTCCAGCATGCCGACATCTGCCGCCTGCTCTTCGGCGGCCAATGGCATCGTTTCGGCATCGGCCACGAGGGCAGCGTCGGCCAGTTCGTCGGTTGCCTCCAAATCCAGCGACACCGCCGTGGTGAGCGACGGAATTTCATCAAACTCGCCAGACAAGTGCATTGGCACGGTCGGCCCAAGCGCCTCCGGCAGCAAATCACGCTCGGCCACGATGCGCGCGGCCAAGTCGGACAGCGGCGTCAGGCGTGGCGATTCGGCATCCAGTTCGTCCAGAACGTTGCGCAAGGCGCTCACGGCATCGCGCAAGGCCTGGAAGCCTTCCGTACCAGGTGCAGCCGATTGGGCCAGAGCACGCTTGAGATAGCTTTCCAGCGGCGCTGTGACTTCGGTGACGAGCGGCACCTCGGTCATTGCGAAAGCGCCGTTCATGGTGTGCACCGCGCGCACCAGTTCATCGCTGACCGGATGCGGGCCGGCGGCCAGGTACGCATCCATCGTATCCAGATGGCCGGAGACCTCCGGCTTGAGGATGTCGAACAGGACCGTGTCGATTGCCGGCACGACGACCTTGCCATCGTCGCCGTCCGAGCCTGCCTCTTCCATCACCACTTCAGGCGTGGTGTCGCCAAGGATCTGCGCGGCCTCGAAGAAGGCCTCCTCGATCTCCAGTTCGGGGATGCCGACGGCGCTTTCGGCGGGGGTTTCCTGCACCTCAGCAACATCGATGTCGGAGCGTTCTTCGGCAGCCTCTTGAACCGGCACGATCGGCTCGGGCGCAGCTTGGGCGGCGGCCGGGACGTAATGAACCTGCTCACCTGCGGACAGGCGATCAGCCACATCCTTGATGGCTTCGAGATCCGTCCGGACGCTGCGCTCGCCGCGCAATGCGGCAAGAATTTCCGGCAGCACGCCATGTGCGGCCTGCACCAGCACGATGACCGGTGGATTCGCCTGGATGGTGTGGTCGAGCACGCGATTGAGCATGTTCTCGACCTTCCAGCTGAACTCGCCCAAGGTCAGCGCACCGACAAGACGACCACTTCCCTTGAGGGTGTGGAACACGCGCCGGATGGATTTGAGCAGGTCCAGGTTGGTCGGGGTCTGGACCCATTGCGGGAGCAATTCGGTCAGATTGTCGATTTCTTCGGCGACTTCCTCGACGAAAACCTCGCGGATTTCCTCGTCGATTTCCTCCGATGCCGCTTCGAAGCCACCGATGATGGGACCGTCGGAGCCGATCACCATCGGCTCGGTCGTTGCGGCGGCAGGCGCAGGCACTTCCACCGGAGCAGATGCAGGAGCTGGTTCCAGAACAGGTCCGGCCTCGGCAGCGGCAACGACCTCAGCGACAGGTGCTGCTTCCTCCGGCACGGCTGCGCTGGCTTCGACCAATGCGGCAGTGGCGTCAAAAACGAGGTCGTCAAAAGGATCTGCGGGGGCCGTTTCGACCGGCACAGCCTCAGGCGTGGCCGCATCGGACGGAATCTCGGCACTTGCCTGAATTGCAGCAGGAATCGGCCAGTAGCCCAGTTTTTCGAGACTGCCTCGGGCGGTGTGCAGGATGCGCTCGCGCCCTGCGCGCTGTTCGGCCTGGGCTTCGAGAAAATATTCGAGGCTGGCCAGTGCATCGGCCAGTGTCTCCATCTGCGCCACGCCCGGAACACGACGGTTTTCCAGCAGCTCACGCTCGGTGAAACGGCCGATGGCATTCAGATAGCCGGCAGGCTCGGGCAATTCGACGATGCGCAAGGCGCCGGCGACCTGATCAAGCAGTTCCGGCGCTTCCTTGAGTTGATCAGCATCCCAGCTCGATTCGATGAAGCCGATGAAGCACTGCTTGGCGCGGGTGAAATTGGTCTGCGCTTCCTTGACCAGGGCCTGCATCACGCGGCGGGTTTCGATCGAAGGAAGCACGGCCGAACCGCCCTCGGCGGACGAAGCGGCGGACGCGCCGCCCAAATGCTGGACTTGATCGTCGAGCGAGGCTTCCACGTAAAGCAGGGCTCCCGCGATATCCAGCAGGGTGGACTCGTCCGCCGGGCGCGCACCGTTGATGACTGCGTGCACGGTGTCGCGCTGTTCCTGCACCACACGGCGCGCCACGCCCAAGCCCAACATGCCGAGCGTATCGGAAACGCGCTCGAGCACTTCAATCTGGCTGGACAGTTGCGCAGCCTCTGCGTCGGGATTGCGCAGGTGCAGATCAAGCGCATCCTTGACCCGCATCAAGTCTTCCTTGATGGCCGTGGACACGGTATCCAGCAACGAACGGTTGTGGCCCGTCAGGCTGCTCCTGGCGTGCTCCACCTCCTCCTCGCTCGGCAGCAGCGACTGGAGATTGAACACGTTGCGCAGCTCGCCGATGCGCCCGTGCTGGGTCGGTGCGTGTGCAACGAAATAGAGCAGATCGCGGGTCAGCTCGCGGGGCGGATCGGTGCGGAAACTTCTTTCGCCGGCATCCGCCAAGCGCTTGATCTCGCGCTCGACCTTGCCCACGGCCTGCTTGAGTTGCGGGCTGGGCTCGAACGACTTGGCGCGGAGTGCTTCCAGCACGCCGGCGGTCACCCAGAACAGGCGACGCGCCTCCACTTCGGAGATAAGACCGACAAGCCGGTCGCAGGTTTCGGTCAGGCGGGTGAGGTTGGCATCGACATCGTCGTTGCGGAACCACTTGAGCAGTGCCATCTGGAACGTGGTGCGCAACTGTTCGGCACGAGCACGCAACTCTGCCTCGGGCAACGGCTGGGCCGGCCCCTGCGCGGCACCGGGAAGATCGCGCCCGAGATCCGGCGTGAACAACGCGATTTCCGACAGTCCTTTTTCGCCCCGCGCGGCGCGCAAGTCATTGAGTAAGGGCAGAAGGACGATGGGGATGTCCTTGTGGCCGGTCTGCAGGCGCTCCAGATAGTCGGGCAACTGCATGATGCCGCGCATCAGCACGCCATAGGCTTCATCGCGATCGGCGATGGCGCCGCCATCAAGCAGGGCCGCCGCCAAGTGCTCCATTTCCTCGGTCACCATCGCCGCGCCATACAGCTCGACCATGCGCAAGGTGCCCTGCACCTGATGCAGGTAGGTGGCGCAGAAACGCATCTGGCTGACGTCAGCGGGGTCCTCGACGTAAGCCTCCAGCGCATGACGCGCCTGCTTCAGGGTTTCGTCCAGTTCGCCCTTGACCCAGGCCAGCGTGGTGTAATCGATATCGTCTTGCGGCCTCATGCCGGGGTCTCTCGCGTATTCCTGAGGTAAGCCAGGGTTTGCCGTCCGCCCGTCCGGCGCATCTGTGGATGGCTCCAGCCGGGCACTTCGCCCGGTCCGAGTACCAACAGTCCATTGGGTTGAAGCAAACCGACCAGGGCATCGAGCATTTCGCCCCGGCGCTCACGCGCAAAATAGATCAGCACGTTCTGGCAGAAGATGATGTCAAGCTTGCGCAGCGGTGCGCGCGAAGCGTGCAGCAGGTTGACGCAGGCAAAGCCGATGCGCTTGCGCAAGCGCTCGGCAATGCGGAAGTTCTCCCCGTCCGGCAACGCTTCGACGCCTCCTCGGTAGGCCGCGGGAATTTCCGCCAGCCGCCGCATCGGATATTCGGCGGCTTTCGCTACCGTCAAGGCGGCCTGACTGACGTCAGTGGCCGTGACGCCGAAGCGGCGCGATGGCGCGATGCGGGCAAGCTCCGCATCGAGCATCAGCGCCAGCGAATAGGCCTCCTCGCCGGTCGAGCAACCTACCGAGAGGGCGTGCAGGGAAACATCAGGCGCGGCGCCCTGAAGCCAGCCCGGCAGCCACTCGTCGCGGATCAGCTCGAGCGAGGGCGGATGACGGAAGAAATGGGTTTCATGCACGGTCAGATGATCGACCAGGCTGGCCCACTCCACCTGTCCGCGCACGCCATCGGTGAGTTGATCGTAGTAAGCATCGAAATGCGTGTGGCCAGTCTCGCGCATGCGCCGGCGCAAACCGGTTTCCAAGAACGGCTTGCGTTCGGGCGGCACGATCACGCCGGTGCGTGCTTCCAGCAGACGCACCCAGCGGTCGAACTCGGCATCGTCCAATGGACGCATGCCTGTCGCCGATGCCAATGTGGCAGCCGTGGCCATTGCGCAGGCCCCTTATCCGCCCGCGCCTCAGCCCGGCAACTTGAAGTCAGCGACCGAGCGACGCAGGTCGGCAGCAAGCTGGGCGAGGTTTCCGATCGACTCGGCCGTCTGGCTCGCACCGACCGAGGTTTGCGTGGTGATTTCCTGAATCACGTTCATCGTGGCCGAGATATTGGTCGCCGCAGCAGACTGCTGGCGCGCCGCTTCGGAGATGTTCTGAATCAAGTCGGCGAGGTCGTTGGACACCTTTTCGATCTCGCCCAGCGCCAGACCGGCGTCTTCGGCCAGTCGTGCACCGGCGACCACCTCGGCGGTGGTCTGTTCCATCGAGGACACCGCTTCGTTGGTATCGGCCTGAATCGTCTGCACCAGCGTTTCGATTCGCTTGGTGGCGTTGGCAGAGCGCTCTGCGAGTCGCTGCACTTCGTCGGCCACGACCGCGAATCCGCGACCCGCTTCACCGGCCGAGGCTGCCTGAATGGCGGCGTTCAACGCGAGGATGTTGGTCTGCTCGGCAATGTCGTTGATCAGTTCCACGATCGAGCCGATTTCCTGCGAGCTTTCGCCCAGGCGCTTGATTCGCTTGGATGTTTCCTGGATCTGGTCACGAATCGAATCCATGCCCTGAATCGTCTGACGCACCACTTCGGCGCCCTTGGCGGCGATTTGCACCGAGCGCTGCGCCACGTCGGCCGACTCGGCCGAGTTCTTGGACACTTCGTCGATCGAAACCGCGATTTCGTTGATCGCAGCCGAGGCCGAGGTGATCTGCTGGGCCTGATGTTCCGCAGCTTCGGCGAGGTGCATGGCGGTAGCCTGCGTTTCCTGCGCAGCGGCAGCCACCTGCACGGCGGTTTCGTTAATGGTGGTTACGAGAGAGCGCAGCGCTTCGACCGCGAAGTTGATCGAGTCGGCGATCGCGCCGGTGATGTCTTCGGTCACCGTGGCGCGGACGGTCAGGTCGCCTTCTGCGAGCGAACCCATTTCGTCCAGCAAGCGCAGAATGGCCTCTTGGTTACGCTGGTTCAGCTCCTGAGTGACGCGGAAGCGCTTGACCTGGTCGCGATACAGGGTGAACAGCAGGCCGAGAATGGCAAAAATGGCCAAGACGCCAGCCGCAACACCGATCCACACGTTCGGGAACAGGCGGCTGGTGGGCAGGTTGATGAAGGCCTGGTTGAGGTTCTCCGCATCCGCCAGAAGCTGGGTGGAGGACTGGGAAATTTCATCAGCGGAGTTCTTGACCTCGAACAGGTCGGTCGAAGCATCCAGAATGGTATCGACGTTCTGTTCCAGTTCGCCGTAGAGCGAAGCCACGCGCGCCAGCGACTGGCGGGCGGCGGGTGCATCGATGCGGCGGATGTTCTGCTCGGGCAAGCCGTTCAACAACCCGCCCAACACCTGGCTGAACAAGGTGGCATCGCGCGAGAAGCGGTCGGCAGCGGACTGGGCGGCAACACCGCCCTGTCGAATCTGGGTGACGTGGCGCAGCATGCGGTCAGCCAGCACGATCTGACGGATGGCGGTGGACAACTGCGAGAAGCTCGCGTTGCCCGATTCACCCATCGCGCGCACCACTTCGTCCATTTCCGCCTGGATCAGCGGCACCGCACCTGCGAATTGCTCGGCCGTGTCGGTCAAGCCCAACACCAGCTCACGGCTTTCCAGGATGCGGCGCGAAGCGTTGTTCATCGGCGTCCAGGTTTCGGTCAGGCGTTGCAGCGGCACACCGACCACGGGCCGGCCGGCATAAGCCGAACTGCCCTGCCCACCGTTGTTGAGTGCGTCGACGTTGACCTGGATGCGCGCACGCGTGGCCTCCAGTTCGTCGAACGCATCCACGCCACCGGACGCGGCGTCCTGTGCCGCCTTGGCCACCTGCTGTGAGAGCACGCGGACATCGGCCACAAGGTCGCGGGCCGCACTTTCCTCGGACGACAGGCTCGCCGAGTACAGCGCGTTACCGAGCAACGCCAACAGTGCCACCACCAGCAGGAAGATCCAGATATTGATCAACCCGCTGCGTTCTTTGCCGGTACCGGCGCCCAATGTGCTCATCGAAAGAACCTCACCCTGGAATACGTCTTCATGCGCCGCTTATGCAGCAGCTGCCTGCCGGAACTCCGGCGTTCGCGTCAACCGTGCCATGTCGAACACGCCCCAAACCACATCACCCACCCGATACGCCTGCTGCACGAACGGCGCGTAGCCACTCGTGCCGATATCCTCGCCAGGCGCGAGTTGGCCCAAATGAAAATTGCGCTGCCCGAGCAGCTCGTCGATCAATACCGCGACGTTGCCGCCACTCTGTCGCACCACCAGCGCGCGCGTGCCGGCATGCTGCACGGTGCGCTCGCCTTCCAGATACTGCTTGAGATCTACCACCGGCAGCAGCGAACTGCGCAGATTGGCCACCCCCAGAAGCCAGGCATCGGCACCGGGCACGGGGGTCAGTGGCGGAACGGAAATGATTTCCACCACTTCGGAGAAGCTGGCTGCCAGCAAGCGCGAGCCCAGCCGGAACGCGATACCACGCCACAGACCGGGGGCATCGATCTGATCCGGCACGCCGGCGACATGCCCCAGACTGCGACGTTCGTAATCGAGCAAGACGTCAAATGGCATCGCCTGCATGGACATCAATTCCATTCCTTGCCTATTGCTGAGGGCACGAACCCTGCCGCGCCACCACGAACAGACGAACGCAACCCTGCCCGGCCAGGGGCGGGACGAGGTTGATCTGCGTTGTTCTGGATGCTTGCCATGCTCCCCCCGAGACTTGGCGATTAACCCTGCGGCACGTGCCGCCGGATGGCCGAGAGTAGCTCCTCCCGGGTAAATGGCTTGGTGAGGTATTGCTCAGAACCGACAATCCGCCCTTTGGCCTTGTCGAACAGGCCGTCCTTGGACGACAGCATGATCACCGGCGTGGATTTGAACAACTGGTTGTTCTTGATCAGTGCGCAAGTCTGATACCCATCCAGACGCGGCATCATGATGTCCACGAAGATGATCTGTGGCTGGTTGTCGGCGATCTTGGCCAGTGCCTCGAAACCATCCGTGGCCGTGAACACTTCGCAGCCTTCCTTCTTCAGGAGCGTTTCGGCCGTGCGTCGAATGGTCTTGGAGTCGTCAATGACCATGACTCGCATCCCAGCCAGATTGCTCGCGTTGCCATCCATCCAGTGGTTCCTCTCGGGCGCGGCGACCAATCGCCGCGCAATAACTGCTATATCGCAATGGATGCTCACGCCTGTCAAGGCGCGCGTCCCGAAAATGCTTCTGCTCTCACTCGCCGCGACCGTTTCCGTCCGGGCGTCCAGAGCCGCGATGCTAGTATAGACGACCGTCCGCGATACTGCGGACACTGGCACGCACAAGGTGGAAT
>JAEXRB010000180.1 GCA_023438325.1 Pseudomonadota bacterium
GACCTTGTATGCGCCCGTGCCACAGTTTGCCCAGGGTGCCGATGAGGTGCAGATGGCGTGGCGGCTTGCCGTTGCGCGTCCGCTGGCGAGCGGGCCGGTAGCCACGCCGCGCATTCTGGTGCGGCCCACGCCGAGCGAAATCGAGGTGTATCCGCAGGCGCAGTGGAGCGAGCCTGCGCCCGGCCTCGTCGCGCAGGCATTGATGCAGGCGCTGGAAGCCGATGGCCGCCTTGCTGCATTGGATCGTTCCAGTGCGGGGTTGGTGCGTGATTTCGAGCTGACCACCGAATTGCGCGACTTCCAGATCGAACTGGCCGACACGCCGGTGGCCATCCTGCGCATCAAGGCCAATCTGGTGGCGTATCCGGAAGGTCACCTGGTTGCCAGTCGTCTGTTCGAGGCGCGTGTGCCGGCGGCAGGGCAGCAGGTGGCCGAGGCGGTGGCGGCGCTTTCCGAAACACTGGAGCGCGCCTTGCCACAGGTGGCAGATTGGGCGGTGATGCAAGGGCAGGCACACTGGCATCCGGACGAACCGCAGGCACGCTGAGCCATCGCGCTCACTCCGTTCCAAAGCCCCGCTCGCGCCCCCAGATCACGGCGGCACTGCGTCGATTGACACCGATCTTTCCGTACAGCGTGGCCACGTGATTGCGCACGGTGTTGCGTGATAGGCGCAGGCGCTGCGCGATTTCCGCATCGCTATGGCCATTGCAGATCAGCTCCAGAACTTCGCTTTCGCGCGTGGTGAGCGCATCCAGGTCGCTGCTCGATACCTGCGGGCGACGAACCTGCGCCAGCTTTTCCATCACGGTGCGGCTGAACCAGGTGGCATCCTTCATCACCGCCTCGATGGCATTGATCAGTTCGGCTTCGCCGCGCTTGCGCTCGGTGATGTCCTGGATGACCAACAGGGCGCAGGGCTCGTCTTGAATCATCACCGATTCGGCTGAGAGCAGGCCGTCGATCACCAATCCATCCGGCGCACGCAGTTGTGCATCGCGATTGCGGATCATCTGGCCGGCTTCCAATGCCACATGGATGTCGCGCAGTGTGGCTTGATCCAGATACAGCCCGGCGGCCGTCACGGTGCGGCCGATGACTTCGCTGCGCGAGCGCCCGACGGCGTTGACGAAGGCGCCATTGGCCTCGGTCACGCACCAGTTCGATTGCACGCAAACAGCCATCGGCACCGGCGCCATGCGGAAGGCCTTGGCGAAGCGCTCCTCGCTCTGGCGCAGCGATTGTTCGGCACGCCGCCGAGCTTCCAGATCGATGAAGGAGAACAACATGCAAGGCCGACCCATCATCACCACGGGCTGGCCGGCCACCATCACCGCCTTGCTGTCGCCATTGGCGGTGCGGATGCGCGATTCCTGCGGGCCGATCGCGGTGTGTTCGGCAAGTGCGCGCACGGCCTGGTCGCGCCATTGGGCCGCGTGCAGCACGTCGATCTCGTGGAAAGGGCGGCCGAGGATGTCCTCGCTGGAAAAGCCGGTCATGTCGCAGAAGCCCTGGTTGACGCGGATATAGCGTGAATCGTCCAGCCGCAGGATGACGGCGGGGGTGGGCTTGGAGGAAAAGAAGCGATCGAACAGCTCGTCCGAGCCGACTTTTTCGGTGGTGTCCTCGACGAACAGCACTCCCATTTCCGGTGTCCCGGCATCATCTGAAAGTACCAGTCCGCGAAACACCAGGGTGCGTGTCAATCCGGCCTGGCCGTGACGGGTCAGTTCCAGTACCAGGCCATCGAACGGCTTGCCGGCGGCCAGCCGGGCCGGCGGGGACTGGCTGGCTTTCAATGCGCGTCGGCCCGATTCGCGCAGCTCGAAATAATCGGCATAGCCTTTTGCGGTGCGGCCCATGTCTTCCGTGGTGTCGCAGCCGTGCATGTCCAGTGCGGCACGGTTGGCCCACAGGATGTTGCCTTCCGGATCCAGCAGAACCACGCCTTCGCTCAGGTGGGCCATCACTTGCTGGAGCTGGCGGCGGCCGCGGCCGAGCACGGCAGATTGCTTCAACGTCATTGCGTATTCCTTCGAGGTGGATCGCTCTTGGTTCATTTTCGCATTACGTGCCGGTTAAATAAGGTCGAAAAGTACCAGTTGAACTGGTAGATCGATCACTAACCGACGGAAAGAGCGGCTCCTAGCATGGTTCCTGCCCGGTGACCCATGTGAACCGGGTGTCGGCAGGGAAGGCGGCCATCGATGCCCGTTTCCCGGCTGGCCCATCCATCGGCCTTCGCACCATGTGCCTCGAACATGCAGGCGATGAAGGCCCTATCAGGAGATCGACATGAACAACGCCAAGAAGCTCACGTCTCTCGCCCTTGCCATTTCGTTGTCGTTGGGCGGTGGCCTCGCCCTCGCGGTGGATCACGCCGGGCATTCCGAGGATGAATCTTCCAGCGCCACGCAGGCGGTGAGCGATACCTGGATCACGACCAAGGTGAAGGCCGAACTGGCCACCGCCGATGGCGTTTCGAGCACCGATATTTCCGTGACCACCGTCGATGGCGTGGTGACGTTGACCGGTGTCCTGCCGACGCGCGCCGCAGTGGATGCCGCCGTTGCCCATACCCGCAGCGTCAAGGGTGTGCTGCGGGTGGATGCCGCCGGCCTCAAGGTGGGCGATGCGGCCAAGGTCGCGGCCAGCAATCAAGCCAGCGATGAATCTTCCAGCGTCGGACAGGCAGTGGACGACACCTGGATCACCACCAAGGTGAAGGCCGAACTGGCCACCACCGACGGCGTTTCCAGCATGGATATTTCCGTGGATACCGTCGATGGCGTGGTCACCTTGACCGGGTCGCTGTCCAGCGATCTGGAGGTCAAGAAGGCGATTGCCGCGGCACGCAGCGTCAAGGGCGTGCGTCAGGTGGATGCCACCGCGCTGCGGGCGAAAGGCTGAGCGTTGGAACTAACCCGTCAAGGAGAAAGAAAATGAACGAGGATCGCATCAAAGGCCAATGGAAGCAGCTCAGCGGCAAGGTGAAGGCGCGCTGGGGCAAGCTCACCGACGATGACGTGAAGGTGAAAGAGGGCAATGCCGAATACCTGGCCGGCAAGCTGCAGGAGCGCTACGGCATGGCCAAGGACGTGGCGAAGAAGGAAGTGAACAGTTTCATCGACACACTTTGAGCAGGCGCCGGGCGGCGGAGTTCGATGCTCCGCCGTCCAATCCGAAAGCCGGCATGTTGCCGGTCATACCTAAGGAGAATGACATGCTGCACTATGCAATCGTGTTTCTCGTCGTCGCCCTGATCGCAGGGTTTCTGGGTTTCTTCAGCATCGCAGGTACGGCAGCCTGGATCGCCAAGGTGTTGTTCGTGGTGTTCCTGGTGCTGTTCGTGGTGTCGCTGATCACCGGCCGCCGGGCGCGCGTATAACGCCGCAGCTTCCATCCATCCACGGGAGAATGGTGATGAACATTCAACGCATGTTGCTGGTGGCGGTTCTTTCCGCACCGATGCTGGTTCTGGCCACGGGATGTTCGGTGGCGCGCAAGCAGGAAACGGTGGGTGAATATATCGATGGCGCTGCCATCACCGCCGAGATCAAGGTCAAGCTGGCCGATGATGCGGAAACCTCCGCGCTCAACATCGAGGTCAAGACGATGGATGCGGGCGTGGTGCAGCTTTCCGGTTTTGCCAAGTCGCAGCGCGAGAAAAATCGCGCCGGTGACATCGCCCGTTCGGTCAAGGGCGTGACGGCGGTGCACAACGATCTGATCGTCAAGCCTGGATGATCCGGAGACGGTCACACCGCTGCATGACGTACGGTGTGACCTGATCGGGCGTGGCCCATGCTGGATGCCATCGGCCGTGCCGATGGCATCCAGCTGATCCAGGTCATGGCGCCAGTCGGCCAGATGCAACAGATTGGCGCCATGAACGGTTCCGCGCCTTCTCCCTCCCTGTTCTCTCCGGCCATGCTGGCTGCCGCGCCGCATCGGCTGCTTTTCTTCGTTGGTGCACTCAATGTGTTGGCGGCCATGGCGTGGTGGTCGCTGTGGCTGTTCGATCCGGCGCCGATGCCGGTGAATTGGGTGATGGCAGGCTGGTTGCATGGCTTCATGCTCCAGTACCAGATGTTGCCGAGCTTCATGTTCGGGTTCCTGATCACCGTGTTTCCACGCTGGATGGGGCAGGCCGAGGCCACGCGCTGGCATTACGTGCCGGTCGGTATCGGTTTGCTTCTCGGACAGATCCTGCTTTTGGCCGCGGCGTTTTCCGGCAGTGCGGTGGTGTTGCGGCTGGGTGTGGGCGTGACGCTGCTGGGCTGGGGATATGGTGTTGCGGTGCTGGGGCGTGGCGTGGTGCAGGATCGCTTCCGGACGTGGCATGCGGTCAGTTGCTGGGCGGCGATGGTGATAGGTCTCGTCGGCATCGGCGCTTTCGCGTGGTATCTGCATGGCTTCGACCTGCGCGTGGGGCAGGCAGCCATCAAGCTGGGCGGGTTCGGCGTGTTGTTGCCGGTGTACGCCACGGTGGCGCATCGGATGTTTCCGTTTTTCGCGGGCAACGTGGTGGCCGGGTATCGGCCCTGGCGGCCACTGTGGCTGCTGGCGGCGCAATGGCCGCTGTGGCTGGCGCATCTGGTGCTGGATCTGGGACAGCTCACCGCGTGGCTGTGGCTGGTCGATCTGCCGCTGCTGATCCTTTCGTTGCTGTGTCTGTGGCGCTGGTGGCCGCGTGGTCCGATGCCGGCACTGCTGCGAGTGCTGTTCCTGGGTTATGCATGGCTGCCTGTAGCA
>JAEXRB010000204.1 GCA_023438325.1 Pseudomonadota bacterium
CACCTTGGGCGATGCCGTCGAGGGCGATGCGGTGAATCTGGAAAAGGCGCTGCGGCTGGCGGATCGGCTGGGCGGGCATCTGGTGACCGGGCATGTCGATGGTTTGGCCGAGGTGATCGCGGTGGAAACCGACGCACGCTCGCAGCGCTGGTGTTTCCGAGTGCCGTCCGGGTTGGCGCGCTACATCGCGCGCAAGGGCTCGGTCTGCATCGATGGTGTCAGCCTCACGGTGAACGCGGTCGATGGCGATGAGTTCGAGGTCAACCTGATCCCGCATACGCAGCAAGTGACGACGTTTTCGCGTCGCAGCGCTGGCGATGCGGTCAATATCGAAGTGGATCTGATGGCGCGTTACGCCGAACGTTTGTTCGCGCAGGAGTCGCAGGCATGAGCTTTGCAGCCATTCCCGAGCTGATCGAAGACATCCGTGCCGGTCGCATGGTGGTGATCATGGACGACGAGGATCGCGAGAACGAAGGCGATCTGGTGATGGCGGCCACGCAGGTTCGGCCGGACGACATCAATTTCATGGTCACGCACGGGCGCGGGTTGGTGTGCCTGCCACTGACGCGCGAGCGCTGCGAGCGGCTCGGCCTGCCATTGATGGCACGCGACAACCGTTCGCAGTTCCGCACCGCGTTCACGGTGTCGATCGAAGCGGCACAAGGCGTCACCACCGGGATTTCGGCAGCAGATCGCGCCCATACCATCCAGACGGCGGTACGAGCAGACGTCGCGCCTGCCGATCTGCACCAGCCCGGGCATATCTTTCCGCTGATCGCCCAGCCTGGCGGCGTGCTGCGTCGCGCCGGGCATACCGAGGCGGCGGTCGATCTGGCGCGTCTGGCAGGACTGGAGCCTGCCGGCGTGATCGTGGAAATTCTCAATCCCGACGGCACGATGGCGCGCAGGCCGCAACTTGAAACCTTCGCACGCGAGCATGGCCTCAAGATCGGCACCATCGCCGACCTGATCCAGTACCGCTTGCGCACCGAGCGCGGCATCGAGCGCGTGGATGAGCGCGACGTGCTCACCGATGCCGGCGCATTCCGTCTGGTGAGTTATCGCGATCTGATCGATGGCGCACTGCATTTTGCCTTGGTGCATGGCGATCCTGCGGCGAGTGCCGAGGCGCTGGTGCGGGTGCATGTGGAGAACGTGCTCACCGATCTGCTGCATCTGGAGCGCGAGGATTTGGGCATCACGCTGGCACAGGCCTTGCGTGCGGTGCAGCAGGCCGAATGTGGTATCGCCGTGGTGCTTTCCGGCGCGCCGGAAGCTGACGCCGTGCTGTCACGCCTGTGTGGCGAAGGCCCTGTGGCGGCCCCCGATGGCCCGGCGCAATGGCGGCGCAATGGTGTGGGCGCGCAGATCCTGGCCGATCTGGGCGCGCGCCGGCTGCGCGTTCTGGGAACGCAGCGGCGGCAAGTGGCTCTGGCGGGGTTCGGTCTGGAAGTGATCGGTTACGCCGAGCCGGGCGCGGGCGGTTAAACTGCACGCCTCAGCATTTTCGGCCCATCCATGAGTCATTTCGAAGGTCAGATCCGCGTCCGCGCCGGCGCGCGCTTCGCCATCATCGCCAGTCGCTGGAATCCGCGCATCGTCGATGCGTTGGTCGATGCGGCGCGCAGCACTCTGCAAACCAATGGCGTGGTGGCCGATGCCATCGACGTGGTGCGCGTTCCAGGCGCGTGGGAAATCCCGCAGGCGGCTGCGTGCCTGGCCAAGGCCGGCAAGCATGTTGCCGTGATCGCGCTGGGTTGCGTGGTGCGCGGAGATACACGGCATTACGAACATGTAGCCGATGGCTGCGCGCAGGCACTGATGCAAGTGGCGCTGGCGCAGGGCGTGCCGGTGCTCAACGGCGTGCTGGCGGTGGAGCGGCACGAAGACGCCGTGGCCCGCGCCGGCGGCGTGCATGGCAACAAGGGTGAAGAGGCGGCACTGGCTGCCATCGAAATGGCAGATCTTTCGGAGCAACTGGCATGACAGGCAATCACTCCCGCCGTGCGCGGCCCGATGGCATCGACCCGGCCGCCCGCTCGCGCGCCCGTCGCCGTGCGTTGCAGGCAATCTACGCCTGGCAGCTTTCCGGTCAGCGGATCGGGCAGGTGATCGAGCAGTTCCGCAACGAGCAGGACATGGAAATCGCCGATCTGGCGTATTTCGAGAACCTTGTCGGTGGTGTCAGCGACAACCTCGAAAAGATCGACGAGGAGCTGCGTCGTTTCGTGGATCGCGAGATCGCGCAGATCGATCCGATCGAGCGCGGCGTGCTCCGCCTGGCGGCCTACGAGCTGTTGTTCCGCATCGATGTGCCTTATCGCGTGGTGCTGAACGAGGCCATCGAAACCACCAAGCGTTTCGGTGCCGATCACGGCCACAGCTACGTCAATGGTGTGCTGGATCGTGCTGCGTCAGAGTGGCGCAGCACGGAAATCAATGCCGCGCGCGGCTGAGCGCCGTTCGCGCAGCCCATGGCTGAGTTCGATCTGATTGCCCGCATCGCGGCCCGCACATTCGCGCGAGGCGATGTGGCATTGGGCATCGGTGACGATGGTGCGCTGCTCGCGCCACCTGCCGGCCAGCAGGTTGTGGCCGTGTGCGACACGCTCAATATCGGCGTGCATTTTCCGCACGACAGCAAACCCGGGGACATCGGCTGGAAGGCCCTGGCGGTCAATCTTTCCGATCTGGCGGCCATGGGGGCGACGCCTGCGTGGGCGCTGCTGTCGTTGTCGCTGCCACGCGCCGATGCGGCCTTTGTCGATGCGTTCATGCGCGGGTTTTCCGCGTTGGCCGATGCGGTGGGCGTCGCGCTGGTAGGGGGCGATACCACACGCGGGCCGCTGTCTGTCTGCGTGACGGCGCTCGGCTTCGTGCCCGGCGGCGAGGCCCTGACGCGCACCGGCGCGCAACTGGGCGATGCGGTGTTCGTCAGCGGCACCCTGGGCGATGCCGCAGCTGCGTTACGACTCTCCCATGCGCAACTGCAATCGGGTGCGCCCGAGGTGCGGGCGGTGCGGCAGCGTCTGAATTGCCCGACGCCGCGCCTCGCGCTCGGGCAGGCACTGCGTGGCAAGGCCACGGCAGCTCTGGATGTTTCCGATGGTTTGCTGGCCGATCTTTCCCATCTCGCACGCGGCAGCGGCGTGGGCATCGAGCTGCATGCCGATCGGTTGCCATGTTCCAACGCATTGGCCGCACTGTTCGATGCCCCTACTCGGTTGCGGCATCAGGCCACGGGCGGTGATGACTACGAGCTGGTCTTCACGTTGCCCCCGCATCGGCTCGACGCGGTTCATGCCGCACTGGGGCACAGCGATGTGGCATTGACGTGCATCGGGCGCGTCATCGCCGGCGAAGGCGTGCGCTTGCTGGGTACAGACGGCGCACCGATTGAATTTGAATGCGCTGGCTGGGAGCACTTCACGGAGCGCGCCTCATGAGTCGATCCATCCCCGGTGCGGCAGGCAAGTTGCTGACACACCCGGCCGGCTGGATCGCCACGGGTTTCGGCTCGGGTTTGGCGCCCGTGGCGCCCGGGACATTCGGCACTGCTGCGGCATTGTTGCCGTGGCTGGCCATGCGTGACTTGCCGCTGGGGTATTACGCGCTCGCCGTTTGCGTTGCTTTCACGCTGGGAACGTGGGCGTGCCAATGGACCATTCGCCGCTTGGGAGTCGAGGATCCAGGGCTGGTGGTGTGGGATGAGTTCGTTGGCGTGTGGATTGCCTTGTTCGCCGTGCCGACAGGCTGGTATTGGGCGTTGGCCGCTTTCGTGTTGTTTCGCTTTTTCGATATCGCCAAGCCGTGGCCAGTGAATTGGGCAGACCGCAAAATCGAGGGCGGCCTGGGCACGATGCTCGACGACGCCTTTGCCGGTGTGTATGCGTTGGTTTGTGTGCAGGTTCTTTACCGGGTTTTTGCGTAGAGCCCGCGCTTACAGATCGTCCAGGGTAAAGGCGTTGCGTATCCATTCGATTTGCGGTGCAGCCGCGCTGCCGGCGATCGCGATCACGTCGAAGCGGCAGGCGCGTTGTGCCTCCCGTGGGTTCGTGGCGAGCCAGGTGGCGGCGGCGAGTGCGATGCGGCGGCGTTTGGCCGGCGTGACCGAGACCGAGCCGCCGCCGAAGCGTGCGTCGCGGCGATAGCGCACTTCCACGAATACCAGAACGTCGCCGTCGCGCATTACCAGGTCCAGCTCCCCGACGCGGTAGCCGGCGTTGGCGGTGACAGTGCCGAGGCCGGCGCGTTCCAGATGCGCACGTGCGGCCGCTTCGAATGCCTGGCCGGTATCGCGCGTGGTCATGTCCGGGCGGGGCTTATGGTTGGCGGAACTGGAGGTCGTCGCCGATCAGCCCGGCTTCGCGCACGGGCTGGATGCGTCCGCCCTGGAATTGGGCCCAGCCCGGCGTGCGCAGTACTTGCCCGAAGCCATCGAAGCGCAACTGCCCGGTGGCGCCGGAAAGGGTGGCCTGCGGGTTGCGGGTCAGGTGTTCGAAGTAGCCGATCAGGCGGAAGGCATCCAGTCCGAATGCGAACAGGCGTGCGCCGCCGCCGCGCGTGGTGTCCAGTGCGGCAAGGCTGTCGCGCCGCGGCAGGTCGGGGAGGTGCTCGGCGATCAGCCATGGCGCATCGGTGAATTGGATGCCATCCAGTTCGCGGTCCAGTCGCGCGTTGCCGGCGCCGGCGGTGATCTGCGAGGTGGCATAGATCGGCAGGTCGTAGATGCCGGCCACGCGCAGCTGCGGCACCAGCAGGCGTGCCTGTTCGGCACGGCCGGCGAAAAAGATGGCATCGGCATCGACTTGGACGCGGTTCTGTTCGATCCGGGTGTCGCCTCCGGTCGCCACGGCGCGTGAGCCGATCTGCGCGAGGGCGCTGCCTATGGCCGGGCCGAAGTTCGGATTGCCTTCGGGCAGGTGTACGGTGGCCACGACGCTGCCACCGCGTTGTTCCATGCGCTGTGCCAGCGCGGTGATGGCGCGCTGGCCGTATTCGTCGTCGCCGCGTATTGCCAGCACGCGCAATCCGCCGCGCTCGGCAATGCGATTGGCCGCGGCGCTGCCTTCGTCCTCGGGCGTGAGGGCGAAGCTCATGCTGCCTGGCGGGGGCGGTGTGGTGCCACCGCGATTGAGGGCGAGCAACGGCACGCTGCCTTCGCGATCAGCTTCGAAAATGGCAGCCACATCCTCGCGCCCGAGCGGGCCGACGATGGCCTGGGCGCCATCACGTCGGGCCTGGTCGTAGGCATGCAGCACCGATTCGCGGCTGTTGCCGGTGGTGTAGACGCGTACTTCGGGCCGGGCGCGGGATTCTTCGTAGTAGCCGGCGATGAAGCCATCGCGCACCGCCTGGGCGGCGCTGGCGAGCGCGCCATCCTGCGGCAGCAGCAAGGCGACGCGATTGAAAGGGCGATAGCCGTCGACATCGGCTTGCGCACGTTCGCTGTCGCTTGCCGACAGGTCGCCCGTGTAAGGGCGTGGCAGGGGCAGCCCGCGTGCGATCAATGCGCGTGCGGCGTGGGGGTAGAGCGCGTGTGCGGCGGGCAGCGACGCTGCACCGAAGGCGAGTGCAGCGTCGTCGAGTTGAACCAGCAGGGCCTGGATGTTGCGCGTGTTTTCGCTGCGCTCGCGCCGTGGCAGGGAGGCATCCAGTTCGGCGCGCGCAGTTGCGGCCAAAAACAAGTTGCCATCGGCTTGCGCTGCCCTCGCGCGCAGCTCCAGCAGGCGGGCGCGGTGGGTTTTTGCGATCGGTGTGCCGATGCCGTCGAGCAGGGCGAGCGCCTGCGCAGGCTGCTGGCGCGCGAGTGCGATTTCGGCTTGCAGCAGCGTCATGCGTTGCTGCGCATCCGCATCCAGGCGACGCGTGGAGATGTCTTGCAGCGCACTGGCAGCGCGCTCCATCCGGCCTTCTTCGCGCCAGGCTTCGGCGGCGCGCAGGCGCAGGGCATCGCGCTGGCCGCGCTGGTGTTCGGCTGCATCGAGAAAACCCTGCGCGGCTCGTGCGAACTCGCCGTTGGCGTAGTCGCGTTCGGCGGCGATGGCGGCGTCGGATGTGGCACGCGTCGGCATTGCATCGCAGCCGACCAAGAGCGTGGTGCAGGTCAGGAGCGACAGGATAAGGCGCGAGGGGAGGCGCGGCATGGTGAAGGACTCGGTTCGGGAGCGGATGGTCGAATCATACCGGCTGCCGCATCGCCGTCGGCGCGGATACAATTTCGCCGCGGTCGGCTGACCGCGTCCCACTCCTGGAAGACCCGAGCGCCGCCGCCCATGAATTTGCAGGAGTCCTTGCCGGCATTGGGCTGGCGTGAGTGGGTGGCTTTGCCGGGGCTGGGCATCGGCATGGTGCTGGCGAAGATCGATACGGGCGCGCGGAGTTGTGCGCTGCACGTGGATGGGCAGCATGTGTTCTTCGAGGATGGCGTCGAGCAGGTGGCTTTCACCTTGCGCCCGAGTGAGGGCGCGGATGTCGTGGCGTGCCGCGCTCCCGTGATCGATCGTCGCCTGGTCACCGATTCGGGCGGGCGACAGGCCGAGCGCATCTTCATTCGCACCTGGCTGCAACTGGGTGATTGGCGGCGCGAGGTCGAAATGAATCTTGCCGATCGTCGTCGGTTGCGGCATCCGATGCTGGTCGGGAGGACGGCGCTAACCGGTGCGTGGCTGGTGGATCCGGCGCGTGCCTTTGTGTTGGGAGGTGCGGCATGAAGCTGGCGATCCTCTCGCGCAACGCCAAGCTTTATTCCACACGAAGGCTGGTCGAGGCGGCCCGCGGGCAGGGCCATTCGGTGCGGGTGCTCGATCCTTTGCGCTGCTACATGAGCATTGCGCCCGGTGCATTCCAGATGCACTACAAAGGACGCGAGTTGACCGGATTCGATGCCGTGATTCCGCGCATCGGAGCGTCGGTGACGCGCTACGGCACTGCGGTGTTGCGCCAGTTCGAATTGATGGGGGTGTATTCGCCGAACGTATCGGATGCCATCGCCCGTTCGCGCGACAAATTGCGCTGCCAGCAATTGATTGCAGCCAAAGGCCTGGGCTTGCCACGGACGGTGGTGGGCGACAATCCGGACGACACAGCGGATCTCCTCGCCATGCTCGGCACGCCGCCGCACATCATCAAGCTCAACGAAGGCAGCCAGGGCAATGGCGTGGTGCTGGCCGAGAGCATGCAGGCGTCGCGCAGCGTGATCGAAGCGTTTCGTGGCCTGTATGCGAATTTTCTGGTGCAGGAGTTCATCGCCGAAGCACGAGGTGCGGATCTGCGTTGTCTGGTCGTCGGAGGGAAAGTCATCGCGGCGATGCAGCGGCAGGCCAGGGTCGATGAGTTCCGCTCCAATCTGCATCGTGGCGGCAGTGCCAGCCGCGTGACACTGGATGCGCACGAGCGTGACATGGCCATCGGTGCGGTGCGTGCGGTGGGGTTGCGCGTGGCCGGCGTCGATCTGTTGCGAACCCGGCGTGGCCCGCTGTTGCTGGAGGTCAATTCCTCGCCGGGGCTGGAGGGTATCGAGGCGGTTTCCGGCGTGGACGTTGCCGGCCAGATCGTGCGTTACGTGAGTCGTGCCGCAGGGCGGCGACGCTGAACAATCCCGGCGTCGTGCAGCCGGTTAACGAAACCGGAAAGCCGATTTAACAACTTCTTAATCGCCTCCTGCGTAGCCTGCGTCCTGCCAGTGTGATCCAGACACTCCTAAGGTTGGCTGGCAGTATTGCGGTAATCGGGGCAGCAACTTCGGCCTGCGTGAACCGGCGTCCCCCCGCCGCTTCCGCGGGCCTTTTTATTTGCTAGCATTCCTCATCCCATACCGCTCCTCTGGAGAATTCGCATGTTCGCAAACTTCAAAAAGGCTGCAGCCGTGATGGTGTTGCCTTTCGCTCTCATGGCGGCAGGTTCGGCGTGGGCGGATGATCAGGCGGGGGCGGAGCTTACTTACGATGAATTCCTTGTTCAGAAGGCACAGATCGAGAAAGATCTGGATTCTGGCCAGCGCTACGCCAAATTGGACAAGACGAAGAAAAGCGAGCTGCGAGAGCTGCTGATGCGTATGGATTCACGCTTGACCGGGCACGTTTCCAGCAGCGAGCTGTCGGACGATGAGCAGGTCAGGTTGTTCAACGAGCAGGAACGGATCAATACCCTGCTCGGGGTAAATTCGGAAAGGGAGCGCGTGGTATGCCGTCGCGAGCGCAAGACCGGCTCCAACCGCACGTCCAATGTCTGCCGTACTACTGCTGAAATCGAGCGCGAACGGGAGCGTACGCTGCATGATTTGCGCCGCGTGCGCACGGGCATCGGGGCGCCGAACGGTTGATTTCCCCGTGCTGCCGTATCACTGCGGCAGCTTGACAGTTTCAAACTAAGGGCGTTCGCTTGCGGCGCCGATCAAGGCTTTGAACCCCCATGCGCATCCTTGTCATCGAAGACAATACCGACATCGCCGCCAACCTTGGGGATTACCTTGAGGATCGCGGGCACACGGTGGATTTCGCCGGGGACGGCATCACCGGGTTGCATCGCGCCATCGTCGACGACTTTGACACCATCATTCTCGATCTCAACCTGCCTGGCATGGATGGTCTGGAGGTCTGCCGCAAGCTGCGGCAAGAGGCGCGAAAACAGACGCCGGTACTGATGCTGACGGCACGCGATGCGCTTGAACAGAAGCTGGCGGGATTCGAGTCGGGGGCCGATGACTACCTCGTCAAGCCGTTCGCCTTGCAGGAGCTGGAGGCGCGCCTTGCCGTTCTGTTGCGGCGTGGGCGCGGTAACGCCTCGCGTGTTCTGAGCGTGGCCGATCTGGAATACAACCTCGATACCTTGGAAGTATCGCGTGCCGGCAAGGCTGTGACGCTCAATCCCACGGCGCTGAAGATTCTCCAGGTGCTGATGGAGGCTTCGCCGGCCGTAGTGACACGACAGGAGCTTGAAACCCGCGTTTGGGGCGAGGAATTGCCGGATTCGGACAGCCTGCGCGTGCACATCCACGGTCTGCGTGCGGCGGTGGACAAGCCATTCGGGAAGCCGTTGATCCAGACCCGGCATGGCATCGGCTACCGTCTGGCGGATGTCGAAGCGGCGGCGTGAGCCTTCCGGTGTCTCGTCCACGGCATCGCCAGCGCCTGCGGGCGCGCATCATCATTTCGTTCCTGTTGCTGGGCTTCGGCCTGACCGCGCTGTTTGCCGTCTCGACGCTGGCTCTGCGTGAGCGTATCGAAAATCAGCTCGTGGTCGATTGGCTGGGTGAAGAAGCCAGCAGCTATCTGGAGTTCAAGCGCAAGAATCCGTCGGAGTACGCGGCCTATGGTTTGCAGGAACAGCAGATCGAGATGTTCGCGTTCCGCCCGGGCAGCCCGCAGATTCCGCTGGCCTGGCGCAATCTTCCGGCGGGTGTGCACGATTGGCGCGATCCGGATAGCGCCGGACGCGAGGCCGATTTCAAGCTGGCCGTGGCACGTGCCCCGGACATCGTCACCTTTGTGAAATACGGGTACGGCCGTCAGGCGCTCGGTGCGCAGCAGCTGATGGTGTTGCTGGGATTGAGCGTGGTGGCGTTCACGCTGCTGGCTTGGGTGATCGGCTTGTGGTCGTCGCGCCGGGTGATGCGTCCGGTGGCAGATCTTGCCGCGCGCGTGGAGGCGTTCCGCAACCAATCCGCACGCGAGCCTCTGGCGCCACATTTTGCGGAGGATGAAGTCGGCCAGCTCGCCGGGGCATTGGACGATTACGCCGATCAGCTTACCGAGCGCGTCGCACGTGATCGCGAGTTCAATGCCGATGTCAGCCACGAGCTGCGCACCCCGCTGGCGGTCATCAGTGGTGCGACCGAGTTGTTGCTGTCGGCTCCTGAGCTTCCTGAAAAAACCCGGCAGCGCCTGTTGCGCATTGCGCGCGCCACCCAGCAATGTACCGATCTCACCACCGCGCTCCTGATGCTTTCGCGCAACGAGCGCGGCAGTGGGCGCACCGATGTGCGCAAACTGGTGGAGGTTCAGGCCGAGGCCAATCGCGTGCACCTGGCGAACAAACCGGTGACGATGCGCGTGGAGGGGCAGCACGATGTGTTCGTCGAGGCGCCTGAGGCCGTGCTTTCGGTGGCGCTGAGCAATCTGGTTGGCAATGCCTGCAAATACACCGCTGAAGGTGAAGTGGTGGTCACGGTGCTGGCCGATCGCATCGAAGTGACCGATACGGGCCCCGGGATCGATGCCGACGATGCCGAGCGATTGTTCGAGCGTGGTTATCGCGGTACCAGTTCGCAAGGCAGCAAGGGCGCGGGCATCGGCCTGGCCATCGTGCGCCGACTTTGCGAGTTGTATGGCTGGCGCGTTGGCTTGCGCCCGCGCCCGGATGCGCGCGGCAGCATCGCGACGCTGGAGTTCGAGCCCTGAATGACGCGGAGGGGGCGGAATCGGTGACAATGCTCCGATGACTTCCGACCGCATCATTGCCGCCGGCGCCACCTCCGAGGATGCCGCCGCCGAAGCCCACATCCGCCCGCGCTCACTGGATGAATACCTCGGCCAGCAAGCCGTGCGCGAACAGTTGCGCATCTATATCGAGGCCGCCAAGCAACGTGGCGAGGCGCTCGATCATGTGCTGATCTTCGGCCCGCCCGGTTTGGGCAAGACCACGCTTTCCAACGTGATCGCCAACGAGTTGGGCGTAAATCTGCGCCAGACCTCCGGCCCGGTGATCGAAAAGGCCGGCGATCTGGCGGCACTCCTGACCAACCTCCAGCCGCACGATGTGCTCTTCATTGACGAGATCCACCGTATGCAGCCGGTGATCGAGGAAGTGTTGTATCCGGCGATGGAGGACTACCAGATCGACATCATGATCGGCGAAGGCCCGGCCGCGCGCTCGATCAAGCTGGATCTGCCGCCTTTCACCTTGATTGGTGCGACCACGCGTGCGGGACTTCTCACCGCACCCTTGCGGGATCGTTTCGGCATCGTGCAGCGCCTGGAGTTTTACACGGCGGAAGAACTGACCCGCATCGTGCGGCGTTCGGCGCAGATTCTCGGCATCGCCTGCGAACCGGAAGGCGCCGGGGAAATCGCCCGCCGTTCACGCGGCACCCCGCGCATTGCCAATCGCCTGCTGCGCCGTGTGCGCGATTACGCGCAGGTGAAGGGCGATGGCGTCATCACCCGTGCCATCGCGGATGCTGCGATGGCAATGCTGAAGGTGGATCCGGAAGGTTTCGATCAACTCGATCGCCGCATGCTGAGCACCATCATCGAGAGTTTCGATGGCGGCCCGGTGGGGATCGAATCCCTCGCTGCGGCATTGAGCGAGGAGCGTGGCACGCTGGAGGACGTGATCGAGCCTTATCTGATCCAGCAGGGCTACCTCATCCGCACCGCGCGGGGTCGCATGGCCAGTGCCAAGGCTTACCAGCACCTTGGCTTGACGCCCCGCACGCGGGAGTCGGGAGATCTGTTTTGAACGATTCGCGTACGTTCAGCTTCCCGATACGGGTGTATTGGGAAGATACCGATGCCGGCGGTGTGGTGTACCACGCCGCCTACGTGTGTTTTCTGGAGCGTGCGCGGAGCGAGTGGCTGCGCTCGCTCGGCGTATCGCAGCAAACCTTGCGCGCGTGCGACGATGTGGTGTTCGCGGTGCGCGGCATGCAACTGGATTTCCTCGCCCCGGCGCGGCTGGACGATGCGCTGGACGTGGAAGTGCGCATTGCGCAGGTCGGCCGTGCCAGCATGGTGTTCGAGCAGCGCATCGTGCGGGCTGCCGATGCGCGCGTGTTGATCGAAGCGACGGTGCGTGTGGCCTGTTTGACCGGTTCCACCTTCAAGCCGCGCCCATTGCCTGAAACACTGCGTCGTCGTTTTCAGGATCCAACTCAATCCGATTGACTGGCCACATGGCCAGGCACGATCCAACCAGTGAGGTGCGATAGATGATGTTCCTGGCGTTGTTGCAGTCCGCCGCTCCGGCCGTAGCCGAATCGCTGCCGGAAGCGGCCGTTCCCGGCCTGCCGCCCGCCCCCGTCGATGGCGGTCTGGATTACCTGCATCTGATCCTGCACGCCAGCATCCCGGTGCAACTGGTGCTTGCGCTGCTGGTGCTGGCGTCGATCGCTTCGTGGGTCATCATTTTCCGCAAGCGCAAGGTACTGGGCGACGCCAACGACGAGGCCGACGAGTTCGAGGAGCGTTTCTGGTCCGGTGGTGATCTGGCGGCCCTGTTCCGTCAGGTTTCCGGCGGCGATCAGCGTCCTACGGGCCTTGCCGCGATCTTCGAGGCCGGCTTCCGCGAGTTCGCACGCCTGCGGCAGAAGCGCGGCATGGATTCGCGCTTCCAGATTGAAGGTGCGCAGCGCGCCATGCGCGCCAGCCTGGCGCGCGAGGTGGATGCATTGGAGAGCAATCTGGAGCTGCTCGCCAACGTGGGTTCGATCAGTCCTTACGTTGGTTTGTTCGGAACGGTCTGGGGCATCATGATTTCCTTCCACGGCCTGGCCTCGATGAAGGAAGCCACCATCGCCACCGTGGCGCCCGGCATTTCCGAAGCCTTGATCGCCACCGCGATGGGCCTGTTCGCCGCGATCCCGGCGGTCTGGGCCTACAACCGCTTCGCCACCAAGGTGGATCGCATCAGTGTGCGCTATGAGGCGTTTGCCGAAGAGTTCAGTTCCATCCTCCAGCGCCAGTCGCAGGACGAATATTGATCCGCTGCGACCGACCCCGCCGGCCCGCTGTGCGCGTTGATGCACGGGGCCTGCGACCAGACGCCGATGCCCGAACTGGAATACACCCATGAGCATGCGCACCCGCAAGCGCCGCAAGCTGAAAGCCGATATCAACGTCGTGCCTTACATCGACGTGATGTTGGTGTTGTTGATCATCTTCATGGTCACCGCGCCACTGTTGCAGTTGGGCGTGGACGTGAAGCTGCCGCAGGCCGACGCACGCGGCATCCAGGCGCCGAAGGATCCTGTCGTGGTCGGCGTCACCCGTGACGGGCGTTATCTGCTCAAGCTTGAAGGGCAGGGCGTGGAGGAGATGGACGAGGTCGCGCTGGAAACCCGCATCGCCGCTTTCGTGCGGCAGAATCCGGAAACTGCGGTGTTCATCGATGGCGACATGGATGCCTCCTACTCGCTGATTTACCGTGCGATGGCGGCCCTGCAGCGCGCCGGTGCCACGCGCATCACTTTCCGCGGCGAGCCCGCGCGCTGAAGTGATGGAAACCACGGCCGACAAATTGCGCGCACTCGGGCTGGCCATCGGCCTGCATCTGCTGCTGGTCGCGTTGTTGTTCGTGAGCCTGTTGTTCCAGCGCGAGCGCCCGCCGCTGTCGGTGGCTGGCGGCGCGATCGAAGCCGTGCTGACCGAAACCCTTTCCCCGCCCAGTGCTGCGCCGCCGCCGCGTCCGCCTGCGCGTCCGCAACCGCAGGAAACCGCGCCACCGCCGCAGCCGAGGCCGGAACCCAAGCCGCAGGATGCGCCCGAGCCGCCGCAGCCGACGCCGCAGGCGCCGGTGGTCAAGCCTGATACGGTGGATCAGGAGCGCGTGCTGCGCGAAGCGGCGCAACTGGCGGAAAAGGAAAAGCGCGAGCAGCAAGAGCGCCGTCGCCAAGAACAGGTGCTGCTGGAAGAGCAGAAGCAGAAGGAAGAGGCCGAGCGCCGCCAGCGCCTGGCGCAGCAGCAGGCCGAGCGCGACAAGCAACTTGCCGACATCCGGCGTCAGCGCGAGGACGCCGAGAAGCGTCGCAAGCTGGAAGAGGAAAAACTCAAGCAACTCGCCGATCGCCGCAAACAGGCTGCCAGTCAGGCGCCGTCGCAGCCTGCGCCATCGCCCAATCAGCCGCTGTCCGATCGTCTCGGCAATCAGGGCACCGATGACGGCATGCAAGGTCGCTACGCGCTGGCGATCCAGCAGCAAGTGGATCGCAACTGGCTGCGCCCGGACAGTTTGCGGCCCGGACTGCGCTGTTTTGTCGGCGTCACCCAGATGGTAGGCGGGCAGGTGACTGGCGTGGATTTCTCCCGTTGCCCGGCCGATGACATCACCAAACGTTCCATTGAGGCTTCGCTCATGCGCGAGCCGTTACCGTATCGCGGCTACGAGAGTGTCTTCAGCCGCAAGCTCGACGTTCCCTTCTGCTATCCCATCGAGGTCTGTACACGATGATCCGCATGCTGTTGTTGCTCGTGTTGTCGTCGCTGCCAGGCTTGGCCCTGCACGCCCAGACGCTGGAAATCAATCCGATCAGCGGTAGCGCCGCCGCACTGCCTATCGCCGTGGTGCCGTTCGACTATCTCGGCGCGCAGGTGGCTCCGGATACCGACATCGCCGCCGTGATCCGTGCCGATCTCAATCGCTCCGGCTCGTTCCGCACCCTGGCTGACCGTGATCTGGTCGAACGCCCGCTGCGCCAGTCCGATGTCAACTTCGGCACTTGGCGCTTGCTCAAGCAGGACTATCTGCTGGTTGGACGCATCCTCGACGATCCGGCGGGCGGTTACCGCACCGAATTTGAGCTGTTCGACGTGGCCA
This sequence comes from Pseudomonadota bacterium, assembly GCA_023438325.1. Classification (GTDB taxonomy): domain Bacteria; phylum Pseudomonadota; class Gammaproteobacteria; order Xanthomonadales; family Xanthomonadaceae; genus Denitratimonas. The sequence continues at coordinate 14,536 of JAEXRB010000204.1, forward strand.
AGCAGGAGCGCATGCTCGGTTTGGCGCTCAATGGCCGCCCCGGCAACATGCGCGACATCGCGCATCAGGTGGCCGATCACGTCTACGAGAAAATCCTCGGCGTGCGCGGTGCGTTCTGGACGCGCATGGCCTATGTCACCGCCGTGGGGCTGGGGCGCGACACCACCTATTCGCTGATGATCGCCGATGCCGATGGCCACAATCCGCAGACCGTGGTGCGTTCGCGCGAACCATTGATGTCCCCGACCTGGAGCCGTGATGGTCGTCGCTTGGCTTACGTGAGTTTCGAGCGTGGCGCTTCTTCGATCTACATTCAGGAAATCGCCTCCGGCGCGCGCGAAGTGGTTTCCAGCTTCAAGGGCATCAATGGCGCACCTTCGTTCTCGCCCGATGGCAGCAAATTGGCGATGGCGCTGTCGCGCAGCGGCAATCCGGAAATCTACGTGATGGACCTGGGCAGCCGCGCGCTGACTCAGCTGACCAACCACTGGAGCATCGACACCGAGCCTGTGTTCAGCCCGGATGGAAATACCCTTTTCTTCACTTCCGACCGGGGTGGGAAGCCGCAGATCTATGAAGTTCCGGTGAGCGGCGGTGAGGCCAAGCGAGTGACATTCAGCGGGCAGTACAACGCCCGTGCCACGGTGGAGCCGGGCGGCCGTATCGCTATGGCGCAGGGCGCTGGAAACGTTTATCGTATTGCGGTTCTGGATCGCGGGTATGGCAGCGGCGGGGAGATGAAGCTCGTCTCTCCCGGCAATCTGGACGAGTCGCCGAGCTTCGCTCCGAATGGAAGCATGATCCTGTACGCCACGCGCGAGAATCAGCGTGGCGTGCTTTATGTCGTGTCCGCAGATGCGCGGGTGCGGCAGCGGTTGGTTCTAGCCGATGGCGACGTCCGGGAGCCCGCCTGGTCGCCATTCAGGCAGCGGTAACTGTCTGGGACGGGCTTCATCAAATAACCATTAGACTGCTTTTTCCCGATCACCTTCATCCTCGATAAGGATTCGTTCCAGATGAACACCGTATTCCGCGTCGCTCTCGTGTCCGTCCTCGTGCTCTCGATGGCCGCTTGCACCAAGAAGACCAAGCAGGTTGAGCCCGAGCCCCAGCCCTACACCCCGCCGGTGGCCGACACCACGCCGGTGGACGATGGCAAGTACAGCCCCGAAGATCTGGACACCGATTCGTGCCTGCGTCAGCGCGTTGTTTACTTCGACTTCGATCAGGATTCCCTGAAGCCGGAATTCACCGCGATCATCAACTGCCACGCCAAGTACCTGCGTGACCGTCCTTCTGCCCGCATCACGCTGGAAGGCAACGCCGACGAGCGCGGCAGCCGCGAATACAACCACGCCCTGGGCGAGCGTCGCGGCAATGCCGTGGCTTCCGCGCTGGCGTCCGGCAGCCAGGTCAACGTGGTCAGCTATGGCGAAGAGCGTCCGGTCTGCACCAGTTCGACCGATTCGTGCTGGGGCCAGAACCGTCGCGTCGAGATCGTCTACACCGCACGATAAGCGATGACTTCCTCCCGCATTCTCCGCAGTGCAGTCGCAGCGGTGGCCTTGATGGCCACCGCTTCGTCTTTCGCGCTGGCCCAAGGCGGCCGACTCAGCCTGGCCGAGCGTGTCGAGCGACTTGAGCGACAACAACAAGGCAGTGCTGCCGATACCCAGCAGCAAGCCTCGTCGGTCGATCTGCTCAATCGCATCACCCAGTTGCAGACCGAAGTGCAGGTACTGCGCGGAATGATCGAGGAGCAGGATTTCAAGTTGAGCGAACTGGAGCGCCGCAACCGTGATCTGGCGGTGGACTTCGACGCTCGACTGGAGCGGCTGGAAGGCGGATCGGCTGCCGGGAATGCGCAGCGCATCATCGACCCTGAACCGGTGCCCGCTGCTGGCAACCTGGGTGGCGTGGTGGGCGCGGCGGCCGGTGCGGATACCCAGTCGGAAGCTCCTCTGGAAGGAAGTCCGGCGGCAACGCCGGGGCTCCAGAATGACGCGCTGGCCCAGCCCGCCGATCCGGCAGCCGAGCGTGCCGCTTACGATGCGGCCTTCGAGGCACTCAAGAACGGACAATATGCCGAGGCGGCGCGTCGCTTCCAGGGCTTCCTGAGCCAGTATCCGGGCGGTGAATACGCCCCCAATGCACAGTATTGGCTGGGTGAGTCGTACTACGTCACGCAGAATTACCAGATTGCTCTGGATGCCTTCGAGCGCCTGTTGTCGCAATTTCCCACCAGCAACAAGGTGCCGGATGCATTGCTCAAGGTGGGATACAGCCATTACGAGTTGCGCAATTGGGATCGCGCCGAGGAAACACTCAACCAGGTGATCCGCTCGTATCCAGACAGCACGGTTGCACGCCTCGCACAGGGCCGCCTGCGGGCATTGCGGCTCGAACACCGGCAGTAACGGGGCGCAAGTTTCTATGGACGCCGCAGACGCCGACGTGCTGCGGCTCCGCATCACCGAAGTATTCCTTTCGCTGCAGGGCGAGGCCCGCGATGCGGGCTGGCCCACGGTATTCGTGCGGCTGACCGGTTGTCCGCTGCGCTGCGGCTATTGCGATACCGCTTATGCCTTCCATGGCGGCGAATGGCGCAGCATTGATGAGTTGGTGGCAGAGGTGCGCGCCTGTGGCGTGCGTCATGTCTGCGTCACCGGTGGCGAGCCGCTGGCACAGAAGCGTTGCCTGATCCTGCTCGAACGGTTGTGCGATGAAGGATTCATCGTGTCGCTGGAAACATCCGGCGCGCTGGATATCTCCGGCGTCGATCCACGCGTCTCCCGCATCGTGGACATCAAAACCCCCGCCTCTGGCGAAGTGGGACGCAATCTCTGGACCAACCTGGCTCATCTTGGTGCGCATGACCAGATCAAGTTCGTGATCTGCAACCGTGCCGATTACGACTGGGCTGTCGAGGTGCTTCGGCGCGAGGCATTGGATGCCCGCTGCGTCGTCTGGTTCTCGCCCAGCAAGGGTGAGCTCGATGCGCGCGCACTGGCCGACTGGATCGTCGAAGATCGCCTGCCCGTGCGGTTCCAGATGCAGTTGCACAAGCTCTTGTGGAACGATGAGCCCGGCCGTTGAGCCGGCCGAGAATGGAGAATCAACCATGAAGAACGCCGTGGTGCTGCTGTCTGGCGGCATGGATTCGGCGGTGGTACTTGCCATCGCACGTCAGCAAGGCTTTGTCTGCCATGCGCTGTCTGTCAGCTATGGCCAGCGCCATACGGCCGAACTGGCCGCCGCCGCGCGTGTTGCACAGGCGCTGGGCGCGTACGCGCACAAGACCGTCGCGGTGGATCTGCGCAGCATCGGTGGCTCGGCGCTTACCGACGACATCGCCGTGCCCGAATCACCACAGGCCGGCATTCCCGTCACCTATGTGCCGGCACGCAACACCATCATGCTGTCGATCGCCCTGGGCTGGGCCGAAGTGCTTGGAGCGCAGGATATTTTCTGTGGCGTCAATGCGGTGGACTATTCCGGCTATCCGGATTGCCGCCCGGAATTCATTCAGGCCTTCGAACGCCTTGGCAACCTGGCCACGAGGTCGGGAGTGGAAGGCAACAGGCTTGCCGTGCATGCGCCATTGATGGCGATGAGCAAGGCACAAATCGCACAAGAAGGCATCCGGCTGGGTGTGGATTTTTCAGCCACAGTCTCGTGCTATCAGGCCGACGAAAACGGCCTGGCCTGCGGACGTTGCGATGCCTGTCGCCTGCGTGCAGAAGGCTTCCGTGCCGCCGCCGTAGCCGATCCGACGCGCTACGCTTAAGGCACATCGGACGGATTGATGGTGAAGAAGCCTTGTGTCATCGGCTACACCTGACTAAACTGCGCCCCCCTTTTGGCGCCACGCGCGATGCGTTGCGCAACCTCTGCCCACAGCAGACAACACACTCTCCGGGCCGTTAGCTCAGCCGGTAGAGCAGCGGACTTTTAATCCGTTGGTCG
>JAEXRB010000359.1 GCA_023438325.1 Pseudomonadota bacterium
CGCGAGTTCCTGATGAAGGACGCCTATTCCTTCCACCTCACGCCCGAGTGCCTGGAGCGCGAGTACTACAACATGCACGCGGCCTATTCGCGCATCTTCACCCGCCTCGGGCTTAAGTTCCGCGCCGTGAAGGCCGATTCAGGCGCCATCGGCGGCGATGCCTCGCAGGAATTCCACGTGCTGGCCGATTCTGGCGAAGACGCCATCGCGTTCTCCAATGGCTCCGATTACGCCGCCAATCTGGAGGCTGCCGAAGCGCTCGCGCCCGCGCAATCGCGTGCCGCACCGGGCGAAGCCTTGCGCGACATCGAAACGCCCACCCAGAAAACCTGCGAGGAAGTGGCTGCGTTGATGGGTATTCCGCTGCAACGCACGGTGAAATCGCTGGCACTGATTGGCAGCGAAGGTTTCACCTTGGTGCTGCTGCGCGGAGATCACGAGGCCAACGAAATCAAGCTCGCCAAGGCCCCTGGCCTGGCCGATTACCGCATGGCGAGCGAAGATGAAATCCGCGAATACCTCGGCAGCGAACCCGGCTTCCTCGGCCCATTGAATCCCGCAAAGCCCATCACCGTGATCGTGGATCGCAGTGTCGCGGCCATGTCCGATTTTGTCGTTGGCGCGAACAAGCCCGGCTACCACACCGCTGGCGTCAATTTCGGCCGCGACCTGCCCGAACCAACCCGCGTTGCGGATATCCGCAACGTGGTCACAGGCGATCCCTCGCCGGATGGACAAGGCCATATCGACATCGCACGCGGCATTGAAGTCGGCCACGTCTTCCAGCTCGGCCAGAAATACGCGCAAGCGCTGGACTGCACCGTGCTGGATGAAAACGGCAAAAGCCAGGTGGCCTACATGGGCTGCTACGGCATCGGCGTTTCACGCATCGTCGCCGCCGCGATCGAACAGAACCACGACGAAGCCGGCATCATCTGGCCCGAACCAATGGCGCCGTGGAAGGTTGCGGTGTGCCTCATCAATCCCAAGAACGACGAACACGTCACCCGGGCCGCCGAAGCACTGTATCGGGAGTTGGCCGAAGCCGGTCTTGATCCGGTATTGGATGATCGCGGCCTGCGCCCCGGCCCGATGTTTGCCGATATCGAACTGATCGGCATTCCGCATCGGGTGGTGGTATCCGAACGAGGACTTGCCGCCGGCACCTACGAATATCGCGCACGCCGTGGCAGCGAGAGCGAAGCGCTGGACCATGCCGCATTGAGGCAGCGACTCGGCATCGCCTGAGCGCAGGCATCTTGCGACCAAACGAAAAGGCCGGCAATCGCCGGCCTTTTCGCGTTATCCGCGCTGGAAAAGTCGCCCGATGCGCGCCAGCAAAGCGGTTGGCGATGCCATCGGCGACATCAGCGACACCACGCGCGTTTCATCTTCGCGCAGCTGCACTGCCAGCTTGGCTTCCCATTCACGCCGCACTTGATCGCGTTGAATCTGGCTCTGCAATTGACGCCGGATGTCCGCGCCGACCTTCTCGCGCGAGAAACTTGCCGTTTCACGCAACAGGTAACGCCCGAGCGCGTCGAAAGCTTCGTCGGTCAACGTCTCTGCCGTGAAGCTGCGCTGCGCCGCCCCGAACGCCTCCACATTGGTCAGGCTCATCTTAAGTTGCCCCGTATCCTGCGATGCCACGGCATGCAGCCGCACCGGAATGCGACCACGCGCCTGGAAGCGCCCGGAAATGACATCGCCGTTGGCATTTTTGGCCGTATCGTGCAGGCCGGAAAGATGGTGATGCTGCAACAAGCCCGTAATCAGGCGTACCTTGCCCGGCGTATCCGCCAGCGCCAAGGTGCTTTCCTCGGGACTCGCCTGTGCAACGAACCAGAACTCGATCTCGTGCTGCACCTGACCCGGCGTCACGCGACATTCGAACGGGGCTTCACCATAGGAAACCACGTCGCCATAACCGGCAATCGAATGCACCATGCGAATACGCCGCTGTGCCACCGTGAGGGTGCTGGCAAAACGTGCCAGAAACTCGCCGAGCCGTACTGCGGCAGGCTGGAGCTGCTCTTTCCACGCAGACTCGCGCGCCTGACGTGCGGCCTCGTCATGATCACCTTCACCACGCCGTCGCGCGGCTTCCTGTTCAAGTTCGTCAAGCAATCCCATGGCAACACGCTTCCTGTTGGCCACCCCTGCGGCACATTCACGCAAACTAACGTCTCGACCGGCCAGCATCAAGGTTCAAATCGCAATGATGCAACACCGGTCGCATATTCCGTGATATCCGGCACTTGTCAACAGGGTATCGCAGCATTACCCTCGCGCTTATCCCACAGGTTGGCAATAATCCTTGGGACGAATAAAACCCCACACAAATCTCCCATAACCGCTCGAGGATCCCATGAGCATCGATTTTTCCTCCATGACGCCCAAGGCGCTTCAGAAGTTGATTGCCGAAGCCACCCGCGAACAAAAGCGCAAGAAAAAGCGCGCTCCGATCGCACAGGTTCGGGCCAAGCTCACCCGCCAGGCCAAGGACAGCGGTTACACCGTCCAGGAGTTGTTTGGCACCGGCGCTTCGGCTGCTGCCGCCACAACCGCCAGCAAAACCGGTCGTCGCAAGTCGGCCAACACCGGCCGCAAAGTACCGCCGAAGTACCGCAACCCGGACGACGCCAGCCAGACCTGGACCGGTCGCGGCAAGGCTCCATTGTGGTTCGGCGCGCTGATCGCCTCCGGCAAAACGCGCGAAGACCTGCTGATCCGCGATTGATCGTTGCAGCGCTTTCAGCAAATACGAAAATCCCCGCTGCGGCGGGGATTTTTTTTGCCGCGCTACAGATTGCGCCGCGCCGGCACCAATACGTTGCCGATCAACATGCCACCGACCAGCGCCACCAGGATGGTGGCCAGACTCACGGCCGTATCCAGCCCCAGCGCAAGGTCCTGCTCGAACATCGAACTGACCCCGCGAAATCCCACGCTGCCGGGCACCATCAGGATGATGCCCGGCACACGGATCAGCGCACCCGGACGATTGGCGCAGCGCGCATAGACATTGCTCAGGAGCGTGATCACCACGCTGGCCACGAATACCGAACCGCTGCCGGGCAACCAGATCACCGCCACCCGGGCGGACAGGTAGCCGATCACCGCTGCGGCCATCACCAGCGGGTAATCACGCCAGGACGCCTTGAACAACACCGCGAAGGCCAAAGCCGCTGCCGGCAAAGCCACCCACTCGGTCCATGTCGGCACCGGTTGCACATCGACGTAATCGATTGCAGACCAATGCAGCAGCAATGCAATCTGCGAGGCCATCATGCTGCCGAAGGCCAGTTTCAGCAGTGTCGCCATCGCTCCGGCAAAACGCGCCGTGCCCGCCACCAGCTGCTGGCTGGTCAATTCGGAAACGGCATTGGTCAGCATCATGCCGGGCAGGAGCACGATCACCGAGGACACCACTACGGTCTTCAGGGACAACGGGAAGAAGAAGCTGGCCATGGCTGCGGCCAGCAATGTGGCCAGCAGGGCTGCGATGAGTTCCAGCGCCTCGGCCAAACGCGGCCGAGCAGCGCCCAGGGCGTAGAACAGGCCGATCAGAAGACCGATACCACCGGCCACCGCCACATCGGCCCATGTGCTGCGCAACAACGTGGCGACCGCCGCCGATGTCAGGCCGAAGGCGAACGTGGAAAGCATCCGCTCACGCGTCGGTGCCCGCGCGTCCAGCGCATGGAGTGCCGCGACCGCCTCGGAAACGCCCATTTCCCCACGCAGCGCGGACTCGGCAATGGCATCCACTTCGCACAGCTTGCGCAAATCCACCTCTCCCGGCGCAAGACGGATCACTTGCGTGGTATTGGCAAGCGTCTCGGGACGATTGGCATCGGAGAACGACAGGATCAGCCCCGTCGGATTGGCCCACGGCTCGCAGCGCAGCCCCAGCCTCGTGGCCACGGCGGAAATCGCCCCTTCCAGGCGCTGCGCGGTGGTGCCGTAACTGTGCAGGCGAGCTGCCAGTTCGATCACGAACTCGACGCGCGCGGCGTAAGGGAATTGGGTCATTGCGAAGGTTCAGTCAGAAGGCAACCAAGGGCCATGCACCAGCCTGAAAGCAGGCGGTGCTCGGAGCATCCCGGGGAAGCGGTGCAGTATGCGCAATCGATCACAACCGGCAATGAATTTTTTGCCACCGACTCCCGGATAATGCGCGGATGCATATCGGCCTGGGCGAAGCCCTCTCCATTCTGAGCGCGATGACGTGGGCGGTCGGCGTGATCTTGTACCGCCAATTGGTACGCAGCCTGCCGCCCCTGACGCTCAACTTCAACAAGAACATGCTCGTGCTCGCGATGATGCTGCCACTGCCGTGGCTGCTGCACGGCACGGCGCTGCCTTCGCTTTCCGTGCGCGAGGTGCTTGTGGCGATGTCCAGCGGATTTCTCGGCATCGCGGTAGCCGACACCCTGTATTTCGTCGCACTCTCGCGCCTGGGTGCCGGGCGCATGGGCGTCATCGGCAATGCCTATAGCCCGCTGGTGATCGTCTTGTCGGTCGTGCTGCTGGGCGAACGTCTGGGGCCGTGGCAGGTTGCGGGTTTCGTGCTGGTGATGGCCGGCGTGGCAGTGGTGGCGAAACGTCCGGAACCGGCGCGGATCGTGGTCGGAGAGCCGGTGCCGCCACCTGATCTGCCACCCGCACTTGCCGCCTCTGCGCCCACGATGTCGCACGCCGCGGCAATCACGCTGGGCATCGTTGCCATCGCCCTGATGGCAGTGGCCATCGTGATGATCAAACCGGTACTGGAAACCCAGCCGTTGGGCTGGGTCACCCTGCTGCGCCTGAGCGGCGCGCTCCTCGGGCTGGTCGTGATCGCCACCGTGCGGGGCGAATTGCGCATGCTTTCGGCGCGAGGCCATCGGGTGAATTGGAAATTGCTGGCGGCGGCAGCGTTTGTCGGGCAATTCCTGTCGATGGTGCTGTGGCTGGGTGGCTACAAATACGCCCCCGCATCGGTCGCGGCCATGCTCAACGAAACGGCGTCGATCTTCATCGTGCTGCTGGCGTGGTGGTGGTTGCGAGAGCCTCTCGGAAAGCAGGGCCTGATCGGTGTCGTGCTGACGATTTTCGGCGTGATCCTCATGCTCTCGGCCTGATGGATTCAGCTGCCCGGACTACGCCCCGACTCAACAGCAGTGCATGAAGACGTCATCGGCCGGCACCGGCCTGCCGATATGCCAGCCCTGCAACCGCGAGCACCCCATCTCTTTGAGGATGTGAGCCTGTGCTGCGGTTTCCACCCCTTCGGCCACCACCTCCAGCCGCAGATGCGCCGCAAGCCCGATCACCGAGCGCACCACGGCCACATGCCGCCCGCCCAGCTCCAGGCGGTTGACGAAGCGGCGATCGATCTTCAATTCATGCATGGGCAGTTCGGCCAGATACGCCAGACTGGAAAAGCCCGTACCGAAATCATCGATGGATATGCGAACGCCCGCGCCGACAAGACGCGCCAGCATGGCGTCGCCTGCCTCCAGCGCCAACACCGCCGCCGACTCGGTGATCTCCAGCGTCAACACGCCTTCGGGCAACCCATGCCTTTGCGTGATGTGTCGCACCTGCTCCAACAACGCATCGTCACGCAACTGTTGCGGTGACAGATTGACCGAAAGGGACGCCAACTCGAATCCGTAACGACGCCACTGCGCCCAGCATCGGCAGGCCTCATCCAGCACCCATTCGCCCAACTCGCCGATCAATCCCAGGCGCTCGGCAAGGCCGATGAACGCATCAGGCATGACCAGCCCCAGGCGCGGATGCTGCCAGCGAACCAGGGCCTCCCTGCCGATCAGGTTGCCTGATGCCGCCTCCACCAGCGGCTGGAAATGCAGCACGAACTCGCGCCGCTCCAATGCACCGCGAAGCTCCTGCGCCAACTGCGCCTGTGCCTGCACGACCTCGCGCATGGCCGGCGTGAAAAACCCCACACCGTTGCGGCCGGACTGCTTGACCGAATACATCGCGGCATCGGCATGCGCCAGCAAGCCGCTCGCATCCATGCCATCGGCGGGAAATACCGCCACGCCGATGCTGGCCGAAATGCGCGGCACATCCTCGCGCCCTGCACCCGGCACGACGCGCAGCCCGGAAAGGATGGCCTGAGCGAACCTGCCCGCTGCCTGATGACTGGCCACACGCGTGGCCACGATGAATTCGTCGCCGCCGAGTCGTGCCACGAAACCGCCTTCGCCCAACAGCTGGCTGATCGTGGTGGCCGCGCGCACCAGCACCGCATCTCCGGTGGAGTGGCCGAAGGCATCGTTGATGCTCTTGAACTCGTCCAGATCGACAAACAGCACCGCCAAACCCGCACCGCACTGATCGGCTGCGGCAATCTCCCGTTGCAGGCGCTCGAGCAGTTGACGCCGGTTCGGCAATCCGGTCAGCGCATCATGCGAAGCCAGATGCTCCAGCCGATGATTGGCCTGGAACAACGAATCGGACAATTTCGCCGTGCGCTCGCGCAACAATCTGTCCAACGTGCTGACGCTGATCGCCGTACCCAACACCGCCACATTGAACAGCACCACGACCATCGCCAGCATGTCCGACGACAAACCACCCGCACTCGCGGCGCCGCACATTGCCCCATCCTGGAAACGTGCCGCCGCCATGCCGGTGTAGTGCATGCCCGCAATGGCCAGCCCCATCACCATCGCCGCCCCGATCCTCAT
>JAEXRB010000257.1 GCA_023438325.1 Pseudomonadota bacterium
AGGTAATCCAGCCGCAACGTGCCGGTACGCGGGCCAAAATCGCCGGTGTGCGCAGCCACATCGCCTTCGCGCTCATGGCCATGGCGTCGGGCCACGTCGACCGCGCCCTCGCTGCGCGGGACGAAGCCGGCATCGATGCGCGGATGATCCAGCAGCGCGCCGATGGCGCCATGATCGCCGTCGCCGTCATGGCGATCGGCATTGAGATCGCCGGCCAGCACGAAGCGCGCATCGGCCGGCAAACCGCCGCAAACGCCACGGTCATCGCACAACCACGGCGCGTCTCCCTCCAGATAACGCAGCCATAGCGCGATCTCGTCGGCATTGCGCGCACCGTTGCGGTTCTCCGGGCCATCGAACACCGGCGGCGTGGGATGGGACACGAGGAAATGCACCGTACCCAGCGCGGTACGCACCGGCACGTCCCAATGCGATTTCGAGGACAGACGCAGTTTTTCCCACACTGCACGCGAATAAAACGGCGTGCCATCGGGATTCATCGGCAGGCGTGCGTTCGGCAGGTCTTTCCAGAGGAAATGCTGGAAACTTCGCACCGCCAAGGCATCGATGGGGTAGCGCGAAAGCACCAGCATGCCGTATTGGCCCGGATGGGTGCCGTAACCCCAGGCGTCGTTGGGCGTGTCGTTCTTGCCGTCGTTGTCCAGATCCAGGCCACTGGGTTCGCCGGTATTGACCGGTGCGCTGTAGCGATAGTCGTAGCGAATCGGTGCCATGCCATGCTGCGGCACTTCCAGATAACGACGCTGGAACAGTTCGGCGGCGCGCTGTGCGCTGTCGTAATCGAACTCGTTGAGCAGCACCACGTCAGGACGCTGGCGTTGCAATACCGTGGCAATGCCACGCGCACCCTCGTCGCCACGCTCCAGGCGCGCGATCAAGCCGCCACTTTCCTTGTCGTACAGCGACGTGTTGTAAGTGGCAAAACGCACCGCGGCCGGCTGCGGCGGCAACGCTTCGGTCACGACGGGAACCGAAGGTTCGGGCACCGGGCCGCAAGCGGCGAGCAGGACGCAGGCAAACAAAGCGGAGGGAAAATGGCGCATCGGGAGGGCATGTCATGGGGCGATGGGGGATTCTGACATGCGCATCGTTGCAGCACTGATCTCATTCCGGCGCACGCACGGTGAACTGGCCCTGCGCAACATCCTGGCCCTCGTGCCTGAAGACAATGGTCGCGGTATCGCCCTCGCCCAGCGCCGCGGTCGGACGGAACAGCATCAGATGCAAACCGCCGGGCTTCAGATGCGCGGCACCACCGGCATCCAGCACCAGACGCGGCACGCGCCGCATCCGCATCACGCCATCCACATCGTGCATCTCGTGGATCTCGATGGCGCCGAAGGCTTCCGAATAAGCTGCATCGATGACCACCTCGGTTGTGCCATGGTTTTGCAGCACCGCATAGCCCGCACGCACCGGCGCCGTGGGCGGCGCAGGACGTATCCACGCCTGACTTACCGCCACGTCCGCGGCGGGCGCCTGCGCTACCTGAACCGAATCCGACCCCAGCAGCGCCAGCACCCACCCCATGGACCAAACTAGTGCGTTCATGAGCGCCGATGATACGTTTTGATCCTTAACGAGGAGCTTCTCATGCGATACCGCGCCCTTCCCTTTTCCCTTGCCCTGGCGATGACGACGATGGCAATGCACTCAGCCGCAGCCGATACCACCATCACGCTCTATTCGGGCAGTTTCGATGAAGTCTCGCAGAGCTATCCCTCCGGACACATGCCTGGCCTGGCGCTCATCAGCCAGGCACTGGCACGCGATCTTCAACGCGGCACGAATGAGATTTCGCTGGATCGCCTGCCGATTGCCATCGACGTGGGCAGCGTCCAACTCGCGCCTGCCGGCTCGGGACTGCGCATCGCCAGCCAACGCTACGACTTCGCCGTACTCGGGCAGGATCAGTTGCTGCAGCAGGCCATCGGCCAACGCATTACCGTCGAACAACTCGATGGCGGCCAGGCACGCAGCTTTTCCGGCATCCTGCTCGCGGCGGGCAATGGCCTGACACTGCAACAGGATGATGGTCGGATACGCGTGCTTTCCGGCTACAGCAGTTTCGAACTGGAACGCCTGCTCGATGGCTTGAGTGCGCGCCCGACCCTGCGCTGGAACATCGACAGCCCGCGCGCCGGCCGCGAAACCTTCCAGCTCGACTACGCCACCGGTGGCATGGCATGGCAAGCCGAATACCTGATTCGCCTCGACAGCGCGGCGCAGAGCGGCAAGATGTCGCTTGCAGGCGCTGCACAGGTGGTCAACCGCTCCGGCCTCGACTTTCCCGGCACGGCCCTGACCTTGGTGGCTGGCAGCCCAAACCGGGCCCGCTCAGCAGTGCCGCAAATAGCAATGGCCGCCCCCGCGCCCGTGATGATGAAGCGTGCCGAGATGTCCGCCGCCTACGACGCTGCGCCGGCAGCTGAAAATTCGGGCGAATATCACGCCTATCCCTTGCCCGTCCCGGTCGATTTGCCCAATGGCAGCGTGCAACGCGTGCCATTGATCGATACCGCCTCCGACATTGGATTCATGCGTCGCTACGAAGTCGGTTCGAGTGGCGGCAACTACCGCCCTTCACGCCCGCAGGTGCATCAGTACGAAGGCGAGGAAACACTCGGCGTCTCCACCACGCTGCTATTCACCAACGCCAAGAGCGACGGCCTCGGCGTACCGCTGCCGGCCGGTCGTGTACGCGTGTTCCAGGGCGAAGCCAAGGGTGACGCGCTGCTCGGCGAAGCCTGGCTCGGCCACACGCCGGCAGGCCAGAAGATCAACCTCGCACTTGGCGAGGCCTTCGATCTGTCCGCCAAGCGCAAGCGCACCGCATTCCGACTGGCGGATGATCGGCTCAGCCTCAGCGAAACCGTGGAAGTGACGCTCTCCAACGCCAAGTCACAGCCCGCGACACTGCGTCTTCACGAGTCACTGCCTCGCTGGCAGGACTGGGAAATCACCGAGTCGTCGCAGAAGTGGGATCGTGTCGACGCCCAAAACATCGCCTTCGACGTGACCGTGGCACCTGGCAAGGACACCGTGGTGCGCTATACCGTGCGCTACCGCTGGCCCGCCGACGTTCGTCCGTAAGCGCGAACCCGCCGCCCTTCCATACTTGTTGGTACGGAAGGGCGGACAAGCTGCTAGGCTTCCGGTTCCCCCTCATTTCGATCACGCCATGCTCGATCGCATCGACCACGACGGCATTCTGGAACTCCGCCTCGCGCGCCCTCCCGTCAACGCCCTGAATCTGGATCTTTTGACCGCGCTGCGGGAAGCCATCGAAACGGCTCCCGATACTGGCGCTCGCGCCCTGATCCTGAGTGGCCGAACCGGCGTATTCACCGCAGGACTCGATCTCCCCTGGCTGATCGCACAAGACATCGACACCGTGAAAGCCACCTGGACGGCCTTCGGCAGCGTCTGCCACGCACTGGCCGCTTCGCCACTGCTTTCGGTCGCGGCCATCGGCGGCTACAGCCCGGCTGGCGGTGCGGTCATCAGCCTGTACTGCGACTATCGCGTGATGGCGTGCAGCCCATCCGGTGAAAGTCCCGCGGCAAAGCGCGGCCCGTACCGCATCGGCCTCAACGAAGTGCAAGTGGGCTTGTTCGTACCCGATGCGATCCAATACGCCCTGCGTCGCCAAATCGGCGCCTACCGCGCCGAACGCCTGATGGTGGCTGGCGCCATGCCCACAGCCGAGGAAGCACTCGGCATCGGACTGGTGGACGAACTCACCGACGCCGAAGACGTCGTCAGCCGCGCACGAACCTGGCTCGCTTCCCAACTTGCCCTGCCGCAAGCGGCGCAGCGCGAAACACGTCGCATCGCACGTCGTGACCTGAGCGAATCGATCGAAGATCCTGCGCGCATGGATCTGCCGCGTTTCATCGCGGCCTGGCAATCGCCGGAGACTCAGGCGGTGCTACGCGCCGTGCTCGCCAAGCTCGGCAAGGGCTGAGGCCGAACCATCCAGCGCGAGCGTGTCCACCACCTCGCGCGTGACCAGACTGGGCAAACTCAGACTGTTTCCACGGTGGCAGGCCGCGCTGCCAGCAAACCACGACGGCGATACCAGTATTCGAGTGGCAAGGTCACCAGCGGCGGAATCGCTGCAAGAATCGCCAGCAAGGTCGCCCAGAGCGGCCAATTCAACCGCCACGCCGCAACGATGGATGTGACCAGATACAACAGGAACGCCGCTCCGTGCAGGCGTCCGAACCACCACACCCCCAAGTCCGTCGTGCCGGCACCATATTTGAGCCACATGCCGACCAGCAATCCGGCCCAAGTCAGTGCTTCGATCAAAGCCACTAGTGAAAAAACTCGCCCCATCGGACTGATTCGGCTCAGCGTCATGCAGGATGTTCCGTCGTGAAGAATGAAAAAATCAGGCGGCGATGCACGCTCGCGGCCACTTACTCGCCCACGGCCACCGGACGCTCCGGCACCGACACCCACTCGCTCCAGGAACCGGCGTAGATGCGCGAACCGGCAAGGCCCGCATGTTCCATCGCCAACAGGTTGTGGCAGGCAGTGACGCCCGAGCCGCACATGTGCACCACATCGGAAGGCGAACCTGTACCCACCAATGCGTGGAAGCGACCGGCGAGGACGTCAGCCGGCAGGAAGCGGCCATCCGAGGCGAGATTTTCGAGAAAGGGGTGATTCACTGCGCCGGGAATGTGGCCGGCACGCGGATCCAGTGGTTCGACCTCGCCACGGAAACGCGGCGCGGCGCGGGCATCCAGCAACAGCCCGTTGCCACTGGCGAGGCGTGCCGCAATCACGGCGGTGGTGACGATGGCACGACTATCAAAACGTGCCTTGTACTGGCCGCCTCCGGCGCGCGGCACGTTTCGCTCCAACTCGCCGCCTTCGGCCTGCCACCCCGCAAGACCGCCATCGAGCACGGCCACGCGCCGATGCCCGAGCAGGCGCAGCATCCACCAAAGTCGCGCGGCGTACATGCCGTTGTCTGCGTCATAGGCCACCACCTGATGTGCGGGCGTCACACCCCAGCGCTCCAGGCTGGCGCAGAACCCATCGGAGTCAGGCAGTGGATGACGGCCGCGCCCCGTGCGGCCCAGATCCGACAGGTCGCGATCCAGGTGCGCGTAGTACGCACCGGGAATATGCCCGGCGAGGTACGCACGCTCACCACTGCCCGGGTCGGTCAGGTCAAAACGACAATCGATCAAGGCCAGCGGCGCATTGCCGAGCTCACGCCGCAACGAAGCCGGATCGATCAGGGTTTGCCAAGTCATGCCGGCACCGGAAAGGAAAATGTGTTGCGCGATGCTAACGCGATGCGGCAGCTCGTGGTTGGGCGAGGCATCGCACAATCAAGACCCGCTCGAAAGGACGCTGCGTGCTGCACGTTGTTCCCGCCACAGACGACAGAAACAACACAATAAAATCAATCACATCATTCCAATGCCATGAATGGCGCGATCATGTGACGCGCTCGCGCATGATGCGTCACGGCTTCATCAAATCGAAGCGCCCAACCGACGTCCAAGATTGACCAGCATCGCCGCGGTCGCGCCCCAGATGCGATGCGGGCCGACACGGTATTCCCAGTAACTGCGCTCCCGCCCACGCCAGGTGCCGGTCATCGACACCAGATGCTCTCCGCTCAACAACGGCGCCAGCGGCACCTCGAAAGCATCGGCCACCTCGCCCGGATTGGGCACGGCGCGATAATCCGGCGGCAGCCACGCCACCAGCGGCAATACGCGAAAACCGGTGATGGTGGCGTAGGGATCAAGAAACCCCATCGGTTCGATGGCGGCAGGCTCAAGCGCCACTTCCTCCCATGCCTCGCGCAGCGCGGCATCGAGCGCGGAGCGATCACCCGGATCGATCCGGCCACCGGGAAAACTCACCTGACCTGCGTGGTGTTGAAGCGAATCGGTACGCCGGGTCAACAACACATGCGTGCCCTGCGCACGCGGCACCAGCCCCACCAACACGGCGGCATCGACCAGCGTCGACGGATTCACCGCATCGGCGATCTCCTCCAGATTCCATCCCGCGCCCCGCAGCTCGTCGCCGAGCGGCAGCAACGCCTGACGCAGGCGTGCAGGATCATGGAAAGGATCAAACGGAAACATCATGACTCTGGTGCCAATGCGAAAAAACGGCAGGACAGCCGTTTTTCACAGCCGAGCTGCCGGAACGGTGACGCACACGGATGTGCGCCATGAAAAAACGGCAGGACAGCCGTTTTTCACAGCGGAACTGCCGGAACGGTGACGCACACGGATGTGCGCCATGAAAAAACGGCAGGACAGCCGTTTTTCACAGCCGAGCTGCCGGAACGGTGGCGCACACGGATGTGCGCCATGAAAAACAACACGGCCGGGACGAGAAGCTCTCGCCCGGCCGTGGGGGTGTCATCGCGCGATTCCGGGTGACAGAACCCGGAACGCAGCGGCAATCACTTGACTTCGACCAGCTTCACGTCGAACACGACCGCTTGGCTGGGGCCGATCGGCGAACGCGGATTGTCGCCATACGCCTGATCGGACGGGAAAAACACTTCCCAGCGCGAACCCTGCGACATCATCGGCAGGATCTGACGCAGGCCCGGCAGCGGCGCTTCAGTCACGGCAATGGTTACCGGCTCGTTGCCCTGATAGGTGCTGGCAAATTCCTGCCCGGTGGAGAGCGAGCCACGGAAGTGGATCGACACGGTGGAGTTGGCCGTGGGCTTGGCGCCGGTACCATTCTCGATCACGCGGTACTGGATGCCCGAGGACAGCGTCTGCACGCCGGTCTTGGAACGGTTCTGGGCAAGGAAGGCATCGCTCTTGCGCTTGTTTTCGGCAGCCACCTTGTCGAACTCGGCCTTGGCCTCGGCGACCATCTTCTTCTGCATCGACTCCAGCGCCGCACCCATCTGCTCGGGCGGCACGGATGGATCACGCTTGGCGTAACCATCCTGAACTGCACGAATGACCGTATTCAGGTCGACGTCGAGCTTGCGCTCGGACATGTCGCGTCCGATCTGATAGCCCACCGCATAGCTCAACTTGCCCTTTTCGGACGTTGTGTCCTGCGCCACAGCACCGCTCATCGTTGTGGCCGCCAACAACGCGACCGTCCAGCGCAACTTCATGCTTTCTCTCCTGAGTGGATCGGCCACACCCGTGACCGACAACAACGCGCAAGAATAACGCTCCCAATGATGAACCGCCACTTGCTACGCAAAACCGGGGGCAAAGACCTCGGCAGGCGAGGAAAGGTTCCCATGCCGGGCGTTCGATGCCGGCTACATTCGATGCCAGCTACACTTGCCGGTCTTGTCTCCGCCTGTTCCAGGAAATCCGTCATGTCCTTTGAAAACCTCCTGATCGAAAACCTCGGCGCGGTACGCCGCATCACCGTCAACCGCCCGGACAAGCTCAATGCACTGAACGCGCAGACGCTGGCCGAGCTGGACCGCGCCTTCACGGCCGCAGGGGAAGACGACTCGGTGCGCGTGGTGATCGTGCGAGGCGCAGGCGAAAAAGCCTTCATCGCCGGCGCCGACATTTCCGAACTGGCCGTCGTCACGCCGGTGCAGGCACGCGACTTTGCCCGCCACGGCCAGCGCACCATGCGCACCATCGAAACGCTCGGCAAGCCGGTCATTGCACAGATCAATGGTTATGCCTTGGGCGGCGGCATGGAGCTGGCACTGGCCTGCCATCTGCGCATCGCCAGCGAGAAGGCCCGCCTCGGCCAGCCGGAAATCAACCTCGGCGTATTGCCGGGCTTCGGCGGCACCCAGCGTCTGTTGCGCATGACCGGGCGTGGCGCCACGCTGGAACTGTGCCTGACCGGCGCGCAGATCGATGCCGCACGCGCCTTTCAGCTCAACATCGTCAACCAGGTCGTGGCCGCCGATGAACTGGAAGCGACAACGCTGGCCCTGGCTGAACAACTTGCCGCCGCCGCGCCCGAAGCGCTGCGCAGCATTCTGGACGCCGTGATTCTCGGCGGCGAATCCGACCTGGTCACCGGTCTGGACTACGAAGCCCAGGCCTTCGCCACCTGTGCTGCGACCGAAGACATGCGCGAAGG
>JAEXRB010000116.1 GCA_023438325.1 Pseudomonadota bacterium
CGTTTTCGGCCAGCATCTGGCGCACGATCCAGGCCGCGCCGGGTGAAAGCAGGCGACGCTCTTCCAGTGCTGCATCGGCGGCCAGGCGCGGGTGTGCGGCGAGGCCGTTGCGGTGCAGCGCGGCATAAGCGCCGACGAGGTCTTCCAGTGTTGCTTCGGTGCCGCCGAGAATCATCGAAAGGTTGGGCTCGGTGCCGCGTGGCAGGCGCAAGGGTGCGCCCGCATGTGCGAGGCGTGCGGAAAAGCGTGCCGGCCCGATGGCGTTCAGCAGGGCCACGGCCGGAATGTTCAGCGATTGTTGGAGCGCATCGCGTGCCGTGACCGGGCCACGAAAGCGCTGGTCGAAGTTGCCGGGGCGATAGCCGCCGAAATCCTGAGGCGCATCGGCCAGCAGGCTTTCCGAATGAATCAGGCCATCGTCCAGCGCCATGCCGTAGAGAAACGGTTTGAGGGTGGAGCCGGGGGAGCGCCAGGCGCTGGCCATGTCGATGTGGCCAAAACTGGCTTCATCGCCGAAGCGTGCGGCTCCCACGTAGGCGAGCACCCGCATGCTGCGGGTATCGGCAACGATGACGGCAGCCGAAGTGCGCGGCGGCAAGCGTTCCACCCAATCGGCCACGCGCGTTTCGATGCGGGCCTGGAGATCGGCATCGAGCGTGCTCTGAAGGCGACGTGATCGCGGGTTTGCGCGGCGCAGGCGTTCTGCGGCGAGTGCCGCCAATTGCGGAGTGTGCAACTGCCGCGCAACGACATTTTCGCGCTGTGCCTCGATCAGTGTTTTTTCCGGCCACACGCCGTGCGTGGCCATGCGTGCCAGTACCTTGTCGCGCGCATTTCGTGCGCGTTCGGGCCAGCGATCCGGGCGCAGTCGGCTGGGCGCTTGTGGCAACACGGCAAGCAGCGCGGCTTCGGCGTGCGAAAGCTCCGTCGCCGGTTTTCCGAGGTAGCCGTAACTGGCAGCCTGAACGCCCTGCAATGTGCCGCCGAACGGGGCGTAATTGAGGTAGAGATTGAGAATCTCGCGCTTTTCCAGATGCCATTCCAGTTGGATTGCGCGCAGCATCTGGCGCATCTTGCCGCGCCCGGTGTGCTGAATCGGCTCGATCAGGCGTGCCACCTGCATGGTCAGCGTGGAGCCGCCGGAGACGATCTCGCGGTGCCAGAACGCTTGCAGCACCGCGCGCGTCATGGCGAGCGGATTGACACCGCGGTGCTGGTAGAACCAGCGATCCTCGTAGGCCAGCAGGGCTTCCAGATAGAGTGGCGAAACCTCGTCCGGCGTGACGGGGTAGCGCCATACCCCATCGGCATCAGCGAAGGCGCGTAGCGGCGTGCCATCCTGCGCCAGCACCACGCTCGCCGCATCGCGTTGCGCATCGGGCAAGGGCAGCGGGAACAACCTATCCAGCACGAAAGCTGCCAGCAGCGGCAGGGTGAGGAAGGCGAGCAGGAGCAGGGCGCGGCGGGTCATCGGGTTGGAATCGTGCCATGGCCGCGAGGTTGAATCATGGCGATTCCCGGGCATGGGCGACTGCGGCCTGAACGGCATTCTTCCGCTGCCGCGTCCAGCCTTGGAAGTGCGATGTCGCAGGCATAGGCTGGCATCACTTTTCGATGGTGAGGTGATCCATGATCAGGACGATGATGGTGAGTGCGGTTGTCGCGGTGCTGGCCTTGAGCGGCTGCGCGGGCGGCGAGCGTGGCGTGCGTGGCGATGCGGTGGCGCGCGAGTGTTTTTCCGCCTCCTCGGTGCGCGGCTTCACGGCGCAGGATGACACAACGGTTCGGCTCCAGGTGGGCGTGCGCGATACCTACGAACTGACCCTGTTCGGCTATTGCCCGGACATTGATTGGTCCCGCTCGCTCGCGCTGCGCACGCCGGCCGGTTCTTCGTGGATCTGTGCCGACAGTGCGATGGGCGTGGAAATCATCGTGCTGGATCGCAGCGTGCCGGGCGGGATGGATCGCTGTCGCGTGCACTCGATGCGCAAGCTCGATCCGGCAGAACTGGAAGCGGAGAAGGCTGCGCGCGAGGAAGAGCGCGCGCAGCGCAAGGCGGCGCGTCAGTAGTTCTTGCCACCGAGCCGGGCGTAAGCCGCCAGTGCCGCACGTGCGGCATCGCGTTCGATGCCTTCGCGCACCGCGATGCCGCGCGACTGGAGTTCACCACGCCAGTCGGCCGGCAGCGGGCCTTCGTCGAACTCGGTCAGTTCCATCACGTCGGCCGCGCTGGCGCCGATCAGCAGCGTGTCGATGCCGGCCCAGAAGGTTGCGCCGTAGCACATGCAGCAAGGTTGCGCGGAAGTGGCCAGTACGATGCCCGGATGGCCTTCGTTGAGGCGGTTGCGGCCGGTATGGGCCTGCGCGGTGAGGTAGGCCATCATCTCCGCGTGCGCCACCGAACAGGCTTCCGGCACCACGCGATTGACGCCGACGGCGATCAGGCGATGTTGGGCATCGAACACCGCGGCGCCGAACGGGCCGCCGGTGCCCAGTTCGACATTGCGGGAAGAAAGCCGGATGGCCAGTGCGATCTTGCTGCTGTCGTCCGGACAGACCATGTCCGGGTCGACTTCGTGTTGGATCCATTCCGGAAGGGTGAGATGGGCGCTGCGTGCAAGCATCATCAGAACACCGTCACGCGTTCGGCCTCGGGCCGCATCATGGAGCCCTTGGCTACCTTGCACTTGAAGGCTTCGGCGAAGGGCGTGAGGTTGGACAGCGGGCCGTTGACGCGCCATTTGGCCGGGGCATGGACATCGATTTGCGAGCGCAATTGCAACTCCTCGTCGCGATAGTTACGCCGCCACAAGGTGGCGTAGGAAAGGAAGTAGCGCTGCGGGGCAGTCAGGTTGCCGGTGTCGGCGAGTGAGCCCTGCGTGGTGAAGGCCGCATAGGCGATTTCCACTCCGGCCAGATCAGCAATGTTTTCCGTCCAGGTCAGGTGTCCGTTGACCTTGACCTGCCCCAGTACCGGATAGGCGCTGTATTGGGCTTCGAGCGGCTTGAAGCGCAGCTTGAAGGCGTGGGTATCGGCTTCCTGCCACCACGGTGCGATGCGGCCTTGGGCATCGAAGTGGCTGCCGATATTGTCAAAGCCGCGCATCAGTTCGTGCGCGACGATGCTGCCGAGGGCGCCATAGTTCACCGCCATGTCGCCGGTAGCATCGAAGATCGGTGGCTGCATCAGGCCTGCTGGAAGAACCAGTTGGTTGCGCGCCGGGTCGTAGAACACGTTCACCGCATGCGCTGGCTGCGGCCATTGCCACTCCTCGCGCACCTTGTCGATCGAATCCATGTGGCGGCGATGCAGCCAACCCACCAGCGCCAGCACGTTGCCGGCATAGTTGCTCGATGCCAGTTTCAAGTCTGCGTATACCGGAGCCTTGTCCGAGCCGCCGAGTTTGATGTCTACCGCATCGAGTTTTTCCAGAGCGGTTTGACGCGCCTGAACGCCCATCCACGGCGCGTTTTCCAGCTTGCCGCGCAGCGTGTCGCGGACATGGTTGACGAGGCTGTCTGCGGCGTCGCGCGAAGCCGGCGGGAAGTGCGTCTGCAGATAGGCATGGCCCAGCGCCGGGCCGAGCAGGGTGTCGACCGTGCCCAGCACGCGCCGCCAGCGCGGCATCGGTTCCTGCGAGCCGCGCAGGGTACGCAGATACATCGCATCGTGTGCCTGCACGTAGCCGCTGGAAAGATACGGTGCCAGTGCATGGGCGACGTGGAAGCGCAGGTAGGCGCGCCATTGCTCGGGCGGCAGGCTGCGGATCAGGGCGTCGGCTTCGCGGAAGAAATCCGCATGCGCGAGCGAGATCGTGGCGCTGTTGCCGATGCCCTGAGCTTTGAGGAACTTGCGCCACTGCACGGCGGGGTAGGTCTTTTCCAGCTCTTTGACTTGCGCGATGCGGTAGGAGTTGACCGGGTCGCGCAATTGCAGCAGTGACAGCGATACCTGAGCCAGACGCTTTTCGATTTTCACCACTGCGTCGGCTTCCGCCGCCGGACGCGGGCTGCCGCTGAGCGTGAGTAGGCGCTCCACGTAACCTTGGTAGGCGGTCAACAGCAGGCGGGTATCGTCGTCCTCGCGCAAGTAGTAGTCGCGGTCGGACAGCCCCAGGCCGCCTTGATTGGCGTAGGCGATGCGGCGGGCAGGATTTTTCAGGTCGTCGTTGGCACCGAAATCGAACAGCACCGGGATGCCGCGCGCATGCAGGTCGGCGATGGCCGGGGCCACGTCGCGTGCTTTCTGGAGTTTGTCGATGCGCTCCATCAGCGGGCGCAGCGGCGCGGCTCCGGCGGCTTCCACCGCCGCCTCGTTCATGCCGCTGGCGTACAGATCCCCGATCAGGCGGAGCGTCGCATCGTCACTGTTGCCGGCCTGTTCCAGCAGAGTGCGCTGTTGCAACAGGCCGCGCAGGCCCACTTCCTCGAACGTGCCCCAGCTCGCAAACCCGGTCGGTACCGGATTGGCTTGCAGCCAGCCGCCGTTGGCATGCTGGTAGAAGTCCGCGCAGGCGGGGGTTTTGGTGTCGAAATGGCGCAGATCCAGCGGTTGCGCCGGTGTCTGTGCCCAGGCCGGAGAGGTCAGGGCGAGCAGCAGCAGGGGCGAATAGCGGTGATACGGAAGGCGCATGATGATCGTGGTGGGCGAGGGGGCGACGATTCTACCGTGCATTTCCCTGCGTGCCGGTCATTGGGCGTGCGCGTATCGCCTTGATGAATCTGGCACCATGCGCGCGAAAGTTCCCGGAGAGCTGCGATGAATACGATGCGTCCCAATCAGTCCGCTCCGCGCCGTCGCGGTGGCTTCCGTTGGTGGGTGTTGATCCTGTTCGGGCTCTATGCCGGCTATTACTGGCTCTCCAACCAGCAGGACGCGGCGTTTACCGGGCGCGCCCAGTTGATCGACTCCACCGTGCAGGA
>JAEXRB010000123.1 GCA_023438325.1 Pseudomonadota bacterium
CCTGGATGCGCTG
Organism: Pseudomonadota bacterium; assembly: GCA_023438325.1. Classification (GTDB taxonomy): domain Bacteria; phylum Pseudomonadota; class Gammaproteobacteria; order Xanthomonadales; family Xanthomonadaceae; genus Denitratimonas. Next base: position 14 of record JAEXRB010000123.1, read on the forward strand.
GCGGAACGCGCGCCGACGGAGATCGCCGAGCACGTGCTGTCAGGGTCCGCCGTAACGAATGAGCCGGCGCTTCTCGACCCAGAGGGACAGGGCGAAGTGCCGGCATTGGAAGTCGAGTGCGTTTGAGCACTACGGTGATGTCGACTTCGTCAGGGTTTGACAGACGGGGCGCCATCTACAGGGTGTGTCGTGGGCCTTCCCATGGCCGCTGAGCGGTGATGGCGGCGTCGCTGAGCAGCGCATACTGAATGCCTCGATCGCACAGGCCGCTGTCCTCCATGGCGTCAATGTGCCCAAAGAGCATCCATATTCCTTCGGCCGCCAGAAATTCGTTGCGCTGGCGCTTGTTCATCGCGGGTTCGATGCTGTCCAGAATCGCTCGGGCATTGTTGATGCCGCTTGGTAGGGGCTGGTTCGCCGCATTGAATAGCTTCTTGATGGCAAGCCTCGCATCGACCGATAGATCCTTCCAGGAGGCATTCATCGGAATGGTCAGTTGGCTGTTACCCGTCAGTTCGATGGCATAGATGGCACCGGCTCCGCGGTCGTAGCAGTTTGCTACGGCCGGGTCTTCCGTCAGGTACAGGGCGGGACCAAAGGGCCAGTCCTCGTCTCCATGAAAAGGATCAAACCGCTCAAGGGCTTTGTGGCGGGAACCGTGGAGCAGGGAGCGGGGGATGGCATCCATAGGCGGAAATGGGCGAGAAAGGGTCGCATTGTCTGTTTCGCAATATGGCACATTCTGTATGGCCGGTGATGCGTTGCGCCCAGCCTACTCATGAAGCGGGTTCGTGCGGGCGAAAGAAAGCCCCGCGATCTTGACGATGCGGGGCTGGGGAAGCGAAGCGGGACGTTGTCCGCGCTGCACGGGTAGGCAATACGGGCCGGGTAACGGTCGTTTGTTCAGGCGCCAGGTTGAGGTGCGCGGTGCTTCAGGAGCCTTACGGCATACGTTTCGCCGATGGCATGCTCCACCCTGGCCAGATAGTCATCCACCGCGTGGGTAACCTCCCGCTCACCGGCCGTGAAGGGAATCCAGGCCCAGTACGTCTACAGGGCATTGTTGCCCTGGCTCTGGTACTGCCCCGTGAGCAGGTAGCGGTCGGATTCGCGGCTGCGCGCGACCCAGATGTCGGCTTGCTTGGGTCCGACCACCGTCATGAACATCTTGGTGACGGTGTTCTTCACGATCCGATCCGTGGTCCAGCAGCGTGCGACCAGACATCCGATGATCAGGCCCAAGAGGTTGCGCTCAGTCACCTCGGGGGCCACGCCTTGTGGAGGAAGGGGATGAATCACGCTCGCTCCTTTCGTTCGTCGATAGGGACGTCTTTATCCAGACCGAGTGCGCCAGTGACTTCCTGTGCGGTGTCTGGAACCATGGCGAGGTCCGTCGATGCGATGACCTGGCGGAGGTCCCGCACGGTTTTCTGGACGTGCCCGGCTTTGAAGCACGGGTCATCTTCGGCATCCTCCACGAAGGGAAGGGCGGTGCACAAGGCGTGGAGCAAGGACTCTCGCTGAGCCAGGAGCAGGCGGATGATGTGCTCGGCCTGTTCCAGGCTCGCGGGCGAAGTCATGCAGCGCGCGCTCATTTCGCCGTGTCCCGTTTGACGCCCCGGCCGGAGCCGAGGATCTCGACGCGAATGCGACGCCACTCGCCATCGTCGATGAGGTCGGCCATGACTTCGGCCAAGCTGGTGACATCCACTTCCTCGATGCGCATGACGACGCTGTCGTTCGCGCGCAGTTCCACGACGTAGAGGTCGTAACCTCGGTCGTAGAGCACCGCGATGCGGCCGCTGAACTTGCCGGTTTCAATGGCAAAACTGATCTCCGGCGGCGTCGCGAAGAGGTGCTCATCGTCCGGATCGACGATTTCGATCTGCCGGGCCCTGGCATCCACCAGCAGGTTGGCCACGGTGCGCTGGCCGTCCGGGGTGGGCATGATCTCCAACTGCTCCACCAGATCCGCCAGGTAGGGGCAGCGAGGCGTAGCCGGGAGGGGAATGCGCAGCGTGTTGCCACCCAGGGTGACGGTCATCATCGTGTAGTTCTGGCCATCGCTGTTCTGGCGGCTCACCTCCTTGGGCGCATCGAGCCGTTCGCCGGCGAAGTCGCGGCGGATGTACGGGGTGGCCCGGACCTTGTCGCCGACGGCGGGGCAAAGGGTGGCAAGCACCCGGTCCACCGCGACAAAGCGTGTGCGGCCGGTCTTGATGACGAAGGCTTCTTCGGTGAGTGCGACCACCGGCCCCTCAGCGGGCTGGGGATCGATCCTCAAGCCGAAGGTGTTGCGCTGCGGCTGATCATCGAAGACGCTGCACTGGAACTGGCGGGCGTTCTTGGGAAGGGCATGTGCGACAAGCGTGGACAGATTCGCACGGAGGAATTCGCGGTTCATGGGCTTGATCTCCTGAAAAGGAAGAAGGAGCCCAGGCGCGGCTCGACCTAGGGCGGCAAGCCGCGCCCAGGCGGAAAAGTCAGAGCGGGAAGGCTGCGAGCAACTGGCTGAACGTGTGCTCGGCGGGCAGGGCCGGCAGTTGCTGGGCGCGGTAAGGCGCCGGGACTTCGTCCTGCGCCATCTCGCCCTTGCGTACGGCGCGGTTCAACACATCAAGGCGCTCGAGCCAGATCAGCTCGTAGCGCGCGATGGCGTCTCATTGCTCGGGCGTGTCGCGCTCCAGGTCGAAGGCGTAGGCGGTGGCCAACGGGTCGGTGTCCTCGTAGCGCACGCAGACTTCGCGGTAGCTGCCGAAATCGTGGGGGAAGGACTTCACGATCAAGCTGGCCAGGGCATCGGCCGGCACAGGGTGCAGGCGCTCGAGCATTCGCTTGAACACCTTGCATTCGCGCAGGGATTGCTCGTCGTAGTCGGTACGGCCCACCTGGGCCGCGTTCTCTTCGCACGGCACGGGGCCGATGTTCATGATCTGGCTGGACATCGAGGTGTCTCCAATGAAAACGGGAACACCTCCCCGCGGCGGGAACGTGTTCCCGGAGTTGCGGGGCGCGCATGGCGCGTGTGGAAGGCAGGTAACGGGTTGCGCCGCCGGCGGAGTGCCGGAGTCCTCCGATCCTGACGGAAGGGAGGTACGGCCTCAGGCCGTGGTAGGTGCCGATCAGTCTGGCGGCGGCTGAGTCGCTGGGCAATGGGGCTCATGCATGCATGACACCCATTGGTATGCGTGAGCGAGCTTTGCGGGTGACGGCCAAGGCGAACTGCGCGCGCAGAGGGTGCTCCGTCGCCAGGCGAAGCTCTTGAAGTCGGTTTGACGCGCGGCAAGCTGAAGGCTCCGATCCTTGGAGCCTGACGCGATGTATCCCCTTTCCCTGACCCTCAAAGGTTTTCGCGGTATCCGCGATGGCCTTGGCATGGATGTATTGACCCTTGACCTGGAACGACTCGCCGGCGATGCCGAGCTCGTGGCGCTGGCCGGCGCCAATGGCCGGGGCAAGAGCACCCTCCTCGACAACCTCCACCCCTTCCTGACCATGCCTTCACGGGCGTCGGCGGCTGGCGCCGGCGGGTTTTCCTACTACGACCATGTCTGCCTGCCCGAAGCCGAGAAGGATCTGCTCTGGCTGCATGCGGGGCGGCGTTACCGCTCGCAGGTCGTGATCCGCAGCAATGGGCGGCGGGCGACCGATGCTTTCCTGTTCGAGGCCGCCGATGAAGGGCGTTGGCGGCCCGTGCAGTTGCCGGACGGAACGGTCTCCGACGGTAAGACCGGCACCTATGTGCGGTGCGTCGAGCATTTGTTGGGAAGCGCGGAGACCTTCTTCACGTCGGCGTTCAGCGCCCAGGGAAAACGGCAACTGAGCAGCTACCAGAACGGCGAGATCAAGACCCTGCTGGCTGATCTGCTCGGGCAGGAAGAGATTCGCAACGAAGGCAAGAAGGCCGGGCAGGTGGCCGATCTGCTGAAAGCCGGCTTGGCCTCCGTCCGCCAGCAACAGGCAACCCTTGATGAGCAGATCGGTCGCCTGGATGGCGAGTGGCAGCGTCTGGAAGAGGCGCCGATGCGGATGGCCGAACTCGCCGGCATCCTGAAGGCGGCGCAGTCGACCCTGGAGGCCGCACGCGAACGTCTGGCACAACAGCGCGCGGCACGGGAGCAGGCACGTGGCACGGAGACCGTGCGTGGCCGGATGAGCAGCGAACGTGCGGTGCTGATCCGCAGCGGAAAGGAGGCCATCGAAGCCATCGCCACCCAGAAGAAAAGCCAGCAGCAGCGGCTGGAACGGCTTGAACAACGCGTCGCGACCCGCCGGACGCAGCGCGCATCGAGAATGCAGGCCCTGGCGCGCCAGCGGCAGCAGTGCGATGCGGTCCTGGCGCACGAGGTGGGGGTCTCGCGGTCCATCCACCGCCTAGCAGTTGCCGAAGCCGTGGCGGCAGCACATGGCGAACGGGTGCGGGCAGCCCGTGAGCAGGTCCAGGCCTTGGCCCGTTGCGACAACGCATTGGAGGCGGCTGGTGTCCGCGCCCAGACGATCGAACGGGAGGCAGGGCAGGCCGCCTTGCGGGCCGAAGACCTGGCACGCCGATTCGGTCTGACGCGCGAGGTGCCTTGCGCCGGGACCGGTCTGCAAGGGCAATGCAAGCTGTTGGGTGACGCCAGGGAGGCGCAGGCGCTGATGCCGAGTGCGCATGGGGCGATCCGGCGTCTGGCGGACGACCGGGCGGCCACACGGCGGCAAGAGGAGGCGCTGACGGCCCAGCGGCGTGCCCTTGAGCACGGACCGCAGGCCCTGGCCTGGGCCGAATGGCGGGAATCGGTGGCTCGCGGTCGGACGGAGCAGTACGGTCGTTTGGCTGAACGGGCCGGAGAGCTTCGACAGGCCCGTCTGCGCCGCGAGGAGATCGAGGGCGAGCTGGCCGGCTTGCAGGTGGGCGGCGAAAGCGCGAAGGACGAAACGCCGGAGGAGATTGCCGAGCGCAGCGACATCGCCCAGATCCTGGAAGCGCTCGCGGCCCAGCAGACGCAACAAGCCAAGCATTACCGGCAGTCGCTCGACCGGCTCGACATTGCGCTGGCGGCCCTGCCGCCGGCCTTCGACGAACAGCGGCTCGAAGCGGCACAGCGTGCCGTGGTGGATGCCCAGGCGACCGCCGCCGAGGCCGAGCGTGCGCATCTGCAGGCGGTCCGCGACGTGGAGGCCAGGTCGGCCCTGGATCGTCAGCTGCGCGAGCGCCGGTGCGAGCGTCAGCAGTTGGCTGCGCACACTGCCCGGGTGGAGGCGCAACTGGGAAGCTGGAATCTGCTGGCCAAGTGCCTGAGTGTTGATTTCCACCCAGAAGTGACCCACTAGCCCCCGGTTTTTCCATCTCAATCTGACCCACGCATTAACCCTAGCCTGCTGCTTTTATGTGCAGCAGGAGACCAGGAGTGATTG
>JAEXRB010000377.1 GCA_023438325.1 Pseudomonadota bacterium
TCCGTGCGGCCTGTTGCAGCGTGATGCGCTCCACCTCCTCCGGGCCGTGGCCGAGGCTGGCCGCGATCAGCTCTTGCCGATAGTGCGGTAGCGAGAGCCAGCGCCGCACCAGCGCCTCGTTCACTTCCAGATGGAACTGGAAGCCGTAGGCGCTTCGGCCGTAACGAAAGGCCTGGTTTTCGCAGCTTTGCGTCTGCGCCAAATGTTCGGCGCTGGCTGGAATATCGAAGGTGTAGCTGTGCCACTGGAACACCGGGGCGCTGTCGCCAAGGGGGTGCAGCACGGCATCTTCGCGTCCGGCAGGCGTTGTACTGAGGTCGTACCAGCCAATCTCGGATTGACGATGCCTGCGCACCGGCGCGCCGAGCACATGCGCCAGAAGCTGAGAGCCCAGGCAGATACCGAGCACGGGCTTGTCCTGCGTCAGCGCCTGTTCGATCAGGCGCATTTCGGTCACCAGGTGCGGACGCTGGTGCTGATCCTGCACGTTCATGGGCCCGCCCAGCACGATCAACCCGTGGTAGCGATCCATGCTGGGCGCGGCATCCGGGTGGCGCTGGAAATTCACATAGCGGATGCGATGCCCGCGTGCGCGGATCAGTGGGTCGAGCGTGCCGAGTGGTTCGGCGGCAACGTGTTGCAGAACCAGAATGCGGGACATCGAAAGGCGCGCAGGTGGCGAAGCGGAAGACGCAGCAACTTTGCCCGCAAGCCGGCTGCGACGGCAATGCGCCTAAAATAACCGTTGGTTTTTGGCAGATAACAAAAATGACGTTGCATTTCTTTGCGCCGGGCGGCGGTTTGCCTTCAGGACAGGCTTGCCCGTGAGCCTTCAGGCAGATGTGCTGATCATCGGCGGCGGCGCTGCCGGTTTGATGTGCGCGCTCACTGCCGGGCGGCGCGGGTTGCGGGTGCGGGTGATCGAGCACGCCAATCGCTGCGGCAAGAAGATCCTGATGTCCGGCGGTGGGCGCTGCAATTTCACCAATACCAACGCCACGCCCGCCAATTTTCTTTCCGCCAATCGCCACTACTGCAAATCCGCATTGGCGCGTTTCACACCATGGCATTTCATCGAAATGGTGGATCGCCACGGCATTGCCTGGCACGAAAAGTCGCCCGGGCAATTGTTCTGCGACGACTCCTCGCGCCAGATCGTGCAGATGTTGCTGGACGAGTGCGAAAACGCCGGCGTCCTCATCCACACCAGTTGCTCGGTGACACAGGTGGCGCGCGAGGGAAACGGCTTCGTGCTGCGCACCAGCGAGGGCGTGATGGGGGCGCCGGCGCTGGTCGTGGCCAGCGGTGGGTTGTCGATTCCGCGCATGGGCGCAACGGGCTTCGGCTTCGAGCTGGCGCGTCAGTTCGGCCATACCGTGCTGCCCACGCGCGCCGGCCTTGTACCACTCACCCTCACCGGGCGTCATGCCGAAGATTACGCCGAGCTGGCGGGCGTGGCCCTGCCGATCAGTGCGCGTTGCCATGACATCCAGTTCGACGACGCCATGCTGCTCACCCATCGCGGCATCAGTGGTCCTGCGATCTTGCAGATTTCCTCGTACTGGCAGCCTGGTGACGATCTGCGTCTGGATCTTCTGCCCGGCATGGATGCGCTGGAGCGATTACGAGCCGAACAAGCCACGCGCCCGGGCGCCGAGTTGCGAACCGTGCTGGGAGACCTGTTGCCGCGTCGCTTTGCCCAGCGCCTGTGCGAGCGCTGGCTCGGAAGCCGCCCATTGCGCCAGTACGATGCGCCGGCCTTGCGTGCCATCGCCGAGCAACTCGGCAATTGGCCACTGGTGGCGAGCGGCACCGAAGGCTACCGCACTGCCGAGGTCACGCTGGGCGGCGTGGATACCGATGGCCTGTCATCCAGCACGATGCAATCCCGCCACGTGCCTGGGTTGTATTTCATCGGCGAAGTGGTGGATGTGACCGGCTGGCTGGGCGGCTACAACTTCCAATGGGCCTGGGCCTCCGGACATGCGGCGGGCATGGCGGTTTGATCGTGTCTCAGCCGGTGAGACGGGGCTGACTACAATGGCTGCATGAACCTGCAAAATCTGATGTCTCCGCCCGTGTTGTTGACCCTGGTTGCCGTGTTGGTGCTGGCGCTGATCGCGCTGGTGTTCGAGCGCGGCCGCGCAGTGCGGCGCGCCATGGAGGTCGGGCGCGCCGCAGGAGAGCCGGAACGGGTGGCGCTGTCGCATGATCTGGAGGCAGCCAGAGCCCGTGCGCAGGAGCTTTCGCACCGTCTGCTGGGAGATTCAGCCGAATTGGCGCGCTTGCGCGAGCGTGCCGACCTGCTTTCCGACGAGCGCGCCGCGCTATCGGTTCAAGCCGATCGCGCCAGTCAAATGGAAGCGCGTGCGCTGTCGCTGGAAGCCCAATTGCGCGACGCCGTGGATGTGGGCAGCAAGGCACAGGCGCGCGTGGCCGAGCTGTCCACGCGATTGCAGGAACAGCGTGAAGCCACCGAGCAGCGCCTGCGCGATTTCGACGAGCGCCTCAAGGCCGAGATGGCGCAACTGGCTTCCGGCGTGCTGGAAGAAAAGGTGCGCCACTTCGATGAGCGCAGCGAGAAGCAACTCGGCAGCCTGCTCGCGCCGCTGCGCGAACAATTGCTGCAATTCACCCAGAGCATCACCCGCACCAACGTCGAAATCCTTTCGCTCAAACAGCTCAACCAGCAGATCACGGCCGAAGCTGCGAATCTGGCGCGTGCCCTCAAGGGCGACACTCGCA
>JAEXRB010000224.1 GCA_023438325.1 Pseudomonadota bacterium
CACCTACACCTGCGGCTTCGTGCCCGACGCAGCCACCGACCCGGTGAACGGCGCCGACAGCGGGGCCTGCTACACCCAGAGCACAGGCGGCACCCAGTGCAGCCTCATCAGCGGCAACAACGCCGCCGGCGATTCCCCCGGCCTGCAATGCCTCACCCAGGGCGGCATTCTGGTACCCAATGCCAATTGCGAGGCCAGCGCGCCGGCCAATCTCGTCTGGGATCGGCAGAACGCGCACTACGTCTCGGCCTTGGTCATCAATGAGAACGACAGCGTGGAAGAGGCCGGCGTGCCCAGTCCACGCGGTCGCGGCTATCGCGCCACGCTGGAAGTGGATGCCGCCTCGGCCTGGATCCAGCAGCGTCAGCAAGCCGGCGGACCATGGATGGCCACCGTCAGCTTCAGCAATGCCCACACGCCGATGCAACACCCACCCGGTGCGTTGCTGCCCTCCGGCGCAGCAGCCCAGCTCTCGGCCGATTGCTCCTCCGAGGCCATGCTGAACTTGCGTCGCCTGTATGACGCGATGATCGAATCGCTCGACACCGAACTGGGCCGCTTGCTGGTGGAAACCGGCATTGCCACGCGCGGCGTGGGCGGCGAACTGGTCTACGACCCGGCCGCCAGCAATACCGTGATCGTGGTGGTGGGTGACAACGGTTCGTTCTATTCCACCGTCAAGCTGCCGTTCGATCCCACCCGCTCCAAGGGTTCGGCCTACCAGACCGGCGTCTGGGTGCCGTTGCTCGTGTCCGGCCCCATGGTGCAGGACCCCGGCCGCACCGTGGAGCACATGGTCAACATGGTCGATATCTATCGCCTGTTCGGCGAAGTGGCCGGGCTGGATGTTCCGGCACTGGTGCCGCGCGTGGTCGATGGTGCGTCCATGCTGCCGTATCTGACCGACGCCAATCACGCCTCCATCCGCGCCTTCAACTACACCCAGGGCGGCCTCAACCTGCAAGCCAACGGTGGCCGCAACGGGCCGTGCGTGATCAGCGGGCAGTGCTCGCATACTCCGATGTCGATGGACATCTGTCTGGACAACAACGGCACATGGTGGGGCGTCGGCGCTTTCCAGCCGGGCGTCATCCAGGGGGATCTCGAGCAGTGCTGGCAGGTCAACCAGGCCATCTATCACGATGATCCGGGAAATTACGCAACCAACCGCGTCGCCATGGGGGCAACGGACTACCGTGCCATCCGCAACGAGCACTTCAAGCTGGTCCGCAACAGCACCCACGACTACGACCCCGTCATGGATGCTGCCAAGGAAGTGGTGACCGAGGAGTTCTACGCGATCAATCAGGCCGTGCCGGTTCCGTTGCTGGATCGCGAAGACCTGGACCTTCTCGCCGACGGCACGCTGACCCCGGCTCTGGCCATTCCCTATGCCCAGTTGGTGCAGGCCCTCGAAGCATTGCAGGATTCACAGATCGACTGCCCGGGCGATGGCAACATCGATGGCCGGGTGGATCAGGCCGACCTCGACAACTACCACACCATCGTGGCCGACTGGAGCGGCTCCAGCGTCTACGACTTCAACCTCGACGGCATCACCGACAGCGCCGACCTGCAAATCATCCAGGACAATCTCGGCACCGTCTGCTTCACGATGTCGCCCTGAACAGCAGGCCGTCCATGCACTGGATGAAACATGTCGCCAGCACATTCGCACTGCTGCTGGCGGCTTGCAGCAACAGCAGCCAGAACCCCCCGGCAGTTTCTGCCGGGGCGGCTCTGCAAACCTTTTCGCCGCTGGAAGGCAGCACCGACCACGTCGGCAGCGCCATCTGCGGGCAATGCCACCAACAGGCATCGCGCGACTGGAAAGGCTCGCACCACGACCTTTCCATGCAGCCTGCCACGCCAGATACGGTGCTGGGCGATTTCAACGACACCCACTTCCAATACGCCGGCATCACCACCCGTTTCAACCGCGAAGGCCATCGCCACATCGTCACCACCGATGGCCCGGATGGCCAGTTGGCGAGCTTCGAAATTCGCTACACCTTCGGGCATTACCCGTTGCAGCAATACCTGATCGAACTGCCCGGCGGCCGCCTGCAAGCCTTCGGCATCGCATGGGACAGCCGCCCGCAATCGGAAGGCGGACAACAGTGGTTCCACCTGTATCCCGACCAGAACCTGCGCGCCGGCCACCCCCTGCACTGGACCGGTCGCGATCAGAACTGGAACTTCATGTGCGCCGAGTGCCATTCCACCGATCTGAAGAAAAACCACGACGCTGCAAGCAACAGCTACCAGACGACCTGGGCCGAAATCGACGTCGGCTGCGAAGCCTGTCATGGCCCCGGCCTGGCGCATGCGCAATGGGCCACCTCTCCTGACCCGAAATCACGCCACGCCGATGCCAGCAAAGGCTTGTCCGTGCTCTATCACGAACGTCGCGGCGCGACGTGGCAGCCCATCGCCGAAACCGGCAACGCCGTGCGCAATGTGCCGCGCACCACGCAAATCGAAATCGACGCCTGCGGCCGCTGCCATGGCCGCGCCAGCCGCCTGCTCGGCGATGCCATCCATGGTCGCTCGCTGCTGGACAGCCATCGCCCTGCCCTGCTCGATCCCGACCAATACTGGCCCGATGGCCAGATGCTCGGCGAAGTCTTCAACTGGGGCCCGTTTCTGCAAAGCCGCATGCATCAGGCCGGCGTCACCTGCTCGGATTGCCACCAGCCCCATTCACTGCAGCTTCGCGCCGAAGGCAATGCCCTGTGCGCGCAGTGCCATCAGCCGGCGCGATTCGATCAAGCCACCCACACCCATCACGCCCCCGACAGCGCCGGCAGCCAGTGCGTTGCCTGCCACATGCCGAAAACCACCTTCATGGAAGTGGACGATCGCCACGATCACGCCTTCCGCATCCCGCGCCCGGATCTGAATCAAACACTCGGCAGCCCGGATGCCTGCACCGCCTGCCACGAGGATCGCAGCCCGGCGTGGGCTGCCGAACAACTGGTCGCGTGGTTCCCGCAAAGCCGGCATCGCGGCAGCCACTTCGGCGAGAGCCTGCACGCCGCCCAGACAGGCGCGCCGAACAGCGCCGATCGACTGATGGCGCTGATCAACGATGCCTCCCGCCCTGCCATCGTCCGCGCCAGCGCCCTGCGTGCGTTGACACCATGGATGAACGGCACGACGGCAACACAGGTCGCCACGCAGCTATCGCACGCCGACCCTCTGCTGCGCATTGCCGCCATCGAAGCGCTGGCCACGCTTCCCGCTGCGCAGCGAGCCGATCTTGTTGCCGAGCGGCTGGCCGACCCGATCCTCGCCGTGCGCCTGGAAGCAGTATCGGCATTGGCCGGCGAACCGGAACGCCACCTTCCGAACCCGACGCGGGCAGCGTTCGAGCGTGCCCTGGACGAATACATCACCACCCTGAAATTCAACGCCGACCGCCCCGACACCCTTGTCAGCCTCGGCGATCTGCACCAGCGCCGCGGCCTGTTTGCCAGCGCCGACACCGCCTACCTTGACGCCTTGAAACTCGACCCCGGCTTCACCACCGGCTACTTGCACCGGGCCGACAGCGCACGTGCGCGCGGCGATGAAACACAGGTCGAGGCCATTCTCCGTTCCGGCCTGGCACACCAACCTGACGCTGCCGAGTTGCACCACGCACTCGGGCTTTCCCTGATCCGGCAACGACGCAACGCCAATGCTCTCGAGCACCTGCAACGCGCCGCCGACCTCGCCCCGGCGCTGCCGCGTTACACCTATGTGTACGCCATTGCCCTCAATGACCGCGGCCAATCGACGCAGGCGCGCACGCGCCTGACCCATGCCTTGCAACGCCATCCCGATGATCCCGACCTGCTCCACACCCTGGCCATCTACGAACTGGAAGCCGGCCACCGCGAATCCGCCCGAACGCTGGCCCGCCGCTTGCTGGTGCTCGACAGCCGCCACGCCGGCGCCCATCAACTGCTGCAATGGATCGACCGCCACTGACGCCGCGCACGCTGCGGCGAACCCGCCCGCGCCGCACCACGCCAAGGTAAGTCATTGTTTTAATGGAACGCACCAGCAATGGCGCGGCACGATGTCCCATCCATTCATGCCCATGTCCGCTCAAGACATGGTCCCGGTCTCGTCCATGGCGTCAATGGAAACCAGATCGGCGTATCCAACCCGCTGATCGGCCCCCTGGGCCATTACGGCGGAGCGACACGCACCCTGCCCTTGTTGCCCGGCAGCCCGGCGCTCAATGCCGGCACCAGCACCGGCGGCGACATCCCTTCCGTTGACCAGCGTGGCATCAACCGCGTCGGCACTCCGGACATCGGCGCCTTCGAATCGCGCGGTTTCACGCTGGCGCAGATCAGTGGCACTCCGCAATCGGCCGAAGTGGGCGCGTCATTCGCCGATCCGCTCGTGACGGAGGTCACCGCCAATCAGGCCGACGAACCCGTTGCAGGCGGGCAGGTTCGTATGGCGACATCGCGCTGACCAGCCACGGCGGTGCAATCCACAGCGTTGGATCTACGCTGCGCATCGTCGAGAGTCGCTTCGAGCACAATGCGGCTGAACTCGGCGGCGGCGTGTTCCACGACGTTGGCGATCTGTGGCTGAGCGGGTCGCACCTGGAAAACAATCAGGCCGTCGATGGCGGCGCGCTTTTCAGCCTGTGGTATCAGGCGCGGATATACAACAGCCAATTCGTTGCCAATCATGCGCAGCGAGGCGGTGCGATCATGACGCTTGGCCTCCAGATTTCCCGCTCGCGCTTCGAACGCAACACGGCAGCCACGCGCGGCGGCGCCATATTCACGGAAGACGCCGATGGCGGCGTACACCTCTCCAACAGCGTGTTCATCGGCAACGAGGCAACCGACGAGGCCGCGCTGATCTACGCCGATGGCTGGGTCGCGTTGCGCAACGTCACCATCAGCGGCCATGTAAACGGTACCGGCAGCAACCTGTTCGCTGCCACTTCCGGCACGACATTCACGATGGCAAACAGCATCGTGTGGGGCAATGACGACGCACTGGCCGATCCGTCCACCGCCATCACCATCAACCACAGCCTGATCGAGGACGGATACGCTGGCGGCACGGCTATCCTGGACATTGACCCGCGTTTCGTGGACGCCGCCAACGGCGATCTCCGCCTGACATCGGGCAGCCCCGCCATCGATGCCGGCAGCAATGCCGAAGTCCATCAGGATTTCTGGATGGACATCGACGACGACGGCAACATCAGCGAGGAGCTGGACGATATGGATGGCAACGTCCGGCGTTACGACGATGCAAACGTGATCGATACCGGCGCAGGCACGGCACCGATCGTCGACATGGGTGCTTACGAACGCCAGATCGACTCCATGTCGGCGGGCATCACCGTCCATCCGACCAGTGGCCTTGTCACCACCGAAGCTGGCGGCACCGCCAGCTTCACCGTGGTGCTGGACACCCAACCGACTGCGGATGTGGTGATCGGGATAAGCAGCAGCGACACGACGGAAGGCACGGTGTTGCCTGCCAGCCTCACCTTCACTACGGCCAACTGGAACATCCCGCAAACCGTCACCGTGACCGGCGTGGACGACGCCATCGTCGATGGCGATATCGCCTACACCGTCGTCACGGCGACAGCGATCAGCGCCGATGCCAACTACAACGGCATCAATCCTTCCGATGTAGCGGTGACCAACCTCAATGTCGACCTCGCGCCCGGCGGTAACGCACCTGCCCTGATTCCAGCCAGCGGCACGCCGGCCCTGTGGGCACTGTTCCTGTTCATGCTCGCCGCCGGCACCGTGCTCCTGCGCAGGCGGTAACCGCAGGCACTACCGGCAACAGGATGCGGCAAACTCCGCATCCTGTTGCATCATGGCCATTCCCGAACCACTTCTTGAATGCCATGAAGCTGCATATCTACGAACACTGTCCTTACTGCTGCCGCGTCCTGATGATCGACGGCCTCAAGCAGCTCGATATCCCGGTCAACGTCATCCTGGAAAACGACGTGGAAACGCCCACGCGCATGATCGGCCGCAAGATGGTGCCGATTCTGGAAAAAGATGACGGCACGTTCATGGGCGAGAGCATGGACATCGTGCGCTATCTGGACACCCGCACCGCCCCGCCCGTGCTTGTGGCAGCGCCCATTCCGGCCGTGGATGATTGGTGCAGGCGCGCCTCGGGCGTGATCTACAACCTCTGCGTGCCGCGCTTCACCCGTGGCCACTTCATCGAACTTTCCACGCCGGAAGCGCGCGCCGCCTACATTGCACGGGAAACCCGATCCCGCGGCGACCTGGATGCACTTACCGCTGCCACCCCGGCATTGCTGGAAGAACTCGCGCCGCTGCTGGCCGAACTGGAAGGGCTGGTTCGCGCGCCGGGCACGGATGTCGGCGAGAGCGACTTCCAGCTGTATCCGCTGCTGCGCTCGCTGAGCATCGTCAAGGCGCTGCGCTTCGGCCCGAAGGTGACGGCCTACTACGACGCCATGGGCGCTGCCTGCGCGCTGGAAGATTTCAGCGCACAGGCGCAATAAACCTCATCGCCAGTTGGCGTGGCGTTCCCAGAACGCCACGCTGCGGCGGTATGCCTCGCGATCCATCGGCACACCCGAGCCGCCTTCCTCCACGCCCAAGGTGTTGCGCATCATCGTGATCGGCACCATCGGAATCTCCGCCGGCTCCATCGTGTAGAGGCACCCCACGATGCCCCAGTCACCCTCGATCGGCGAACCTTCGCGGGCCAACTGCTCGGCGCTGTAGAGAATCGGCACCAGGTATTCGGCCACCGGCGGCTCGATGCCCTCGAACCAGCGCACCAACACCGCCAACTCCTCGCGGTTGCGTGCTTCGTAGGCGCTGCGCAGGCGATGGCGATTTTCCTCGGTGATGGCAATCACCGAGCCGCGCGTCGAGGTCCAGTTGCGATGCACATGCAACTTGCAGAACGGCGCGTAGCCCTCCAGCACCGCGTGCGGCGTCTCGTCATTGAGGCGCTGGACGAACTGCTCGGGAGTGCAGTCCTGAATGGCCGTGCGGCGGCCATCGGCGGGAAACAAGCGTGGCCGGGCGAACGGCGTGAGAACGATGCGCATGCGGGAGCTTCCTGAAAATCGCCAATGGTAGCGACCTCCTCGGCAGCACGAGCCCATCGACGAGAGACCTGCCCAGAACCGATGCCGGATACGCAACCGCCGCCTGCGCCGCGCACGTCTATGAGACGTCCATCACGAATCCGGTTACGCTTGCACCAACGCATGCCCATCAGGAAATCCATGAGCCAGACCGACCCCGCCGCGCGCTACCAGGCTGCTGCCCAACTGTTCCGGCAGCGTGACTTTTCCGGGGCACTCTCGATTCTGGATGAACTGATCGCCTCCAGCCCGAATGCCGCACCGCTGCACTTCCACCGCAGCCGCAGCCTGCTTGCGCTGGAACGCCGCGAAGAAGCCGCTGCCGCACTGGATCGGGTGCTGCGCCTCGCGCCCGATCATGTGCCGGCCTTGCTGGCACGAGCGGAACTGGGCACCCATGCCGAGGACGATTTTGATGCCTTGCCATTGCTGCGGCATGCCCTGCAGCAAGAGCCCGACAACGCCCGCGTGCTGTACCTTCTGGCCGAAGCCGAACTCAACCGCAGCGACGATACCGCCGCCCAGACGCGCGCGCTGGCGCACCTGGATCGCAGCCTGGAACAAGATCCCAACCAGCCCGCCGCCTTCGCCCTGCGGGCCGAGCACCACTACACCCTCGCGCTCACCGACCAGGCGGGCGAACACACCATCCGCACCCTGATGGGCATCAGCTACGACCGGCGCGCCCTGGAAGCCGCGCTGGCCGACTACGAACGCGCCGCTGCCCTGGAGCAGAACAACCGCTACGACCGTCGCGTGGCACAGATCGCCGAAACACTCGGCCACTACGAAACCGCCACCGCGCATCTGGATCGCGTGCTCGCCCGCCTGCCCGCCGATGCTCCGACCCGCCCCTTTCTGCAAGAAGAACGCGATCGCTGCGCGCAAGGCGAATCGGGCGCACGCGAACAACTGGCCACGATGATCGAAGCGGCCGGCGCGCCTGCCCAGGCCGAACGCAACCTGGAAGAAGACATGGCTTACGCCGTGACCCACAGCGCTGCCGCCCTGATCCGCCAGGGCCAGGACATGGAGAACGCACTCAATGCCGTGGCCGGCGACGATTCGCCCGAGGCGATGATGGCGACCAACATCGCCTTCCAGATCTACAACTACGCAAACGAGCCAGCGCCTGATCTGATCGAAGTCTCACCCGGCGATTACCCGGCCTACCAGCGCAAGCATGCCGATGCCTGCGAAAAAGCCCTGGCTCCGCTGGGCTACACGAAGCTGGCCGATGTCGAGCCATTGGGCGTCACCACCTCGCAGGGCATGCGCGCCTTGGTTCGACTGTTCGTGCATCCTCAATACGGCAGCGCCGCGGCCTTCGCGCTCAAGCCCAAGTGGCCTGGCTTTCTCGCCTTCCTGCTGCTCTTGCTCACCGGCAAGTGGAAGGCCGCGCGCATGCTCGAATGCTCGACGCGCTTTACCGACAACTTTTTCATGGGCAGCCGTGCCGCCGGCCCCGACCCGTTCGACAACAGCGCCATCGCGAACATTTCGTTCGAGAAACTGCCCGCCGATGCCGCACCTGCACAGGTGGCCGAGCACCACATCGCGCGGGTGGAAGCGCGCATCACGGAAGGACATCAGGTGTTGCCCGCCACATCCCTGGAGGAGGTGGAAGACACGTGGGCAACGACAACCCAAATCAAGAATGCCTACCGCCGCAGCATCGGCTTTGTCACTGACGAAGAGTTGCGCAACATTCTTGGCAATCGCCACGATGCACTGGCCGAACGCATCCGCGACCAGTTGAAACTGCTTGGACACGACTGAAGCTACCCCATCATTCCGGCGGCCGCATCGTGCGCCATCGGCGATTCCACAGCATCGCCGATGGCATCAGATGAAAATCACTCGACCACTTCGCCCCGCCCGTTCACCGTGATCCGGCGACCGGGATGCCGTTGCAGCCGCGTCCAGCGCTCCTCGCCCCGGAATACATAGCTCACATCCCAGAACAGCGGAGCACCCTGCTGGCGAGTGTCGCGGCAACGCGGCATGTCGCGTCCGCGAGCGCGCCCATGGTCATGCCCGCGATCGTCGTAGTGTTCATCGCCACGACGATAATCGCGCTGTCCTCGGTGCCCGGCGGCGCCACGATCTTCGACCCAGCACTGCCCGCGCCCGTGTCCGTAGACGGCCCGAACCGTCATGACATCGACCTCATGGAAACGCCCGACGCGCCTTGGATCCGATGAGCGTTCCGACCAAGGCGCGCCATCGTGGCGACCATGGCGGCGCGCATCGACCGGCCGCACCGACGAAATCTTGTCGTTGAAATCCAGATCGCGCATCCACCGGTATTCACCGCGCTCCAGCACATAACAGCGACCGCGGAAGTTGGCGTCGTGACAGATTTCCCACGCGCCCCGTTCAACGACCAGCGCGCTGGCAAGATCATTGAAATGCAGTTCTTTCAAGTTGGGCTCCGGCCCATCGATGAAGATGCTGCGACCACGGAAATCCTCGTGTTCGTAAAGCGTGATCTGCGCCAATGCCGACGAGCTCAGCAGCAACACGGCACATCCAGACAGAACGCGTTGAAAGATCTTCATGGCTACTCCCCGTTTATGTCCAGCCGAATCATGTACAGCCCAAACTGTATGGAAAGCGACCAGACTCCCGCCAACGCAAACGGCTTCATCGCCTTTCACAACGGCAAAGCTGCGCGATACCCCTTCCAGGCCCCTCGATGACGCACGGATGCGGGCATCACCGTGCGTCATCGCTGACCTCACCGCCCGTTACAGGCGCTTGGCCGCATCCACCACGCGTTCGGCCGTGATGCCGAAGTGCTGATACAGCGCATCGGCCGGAGCGGAGGCGCCGAAACTGTCGATACCGATCACCGCGCCATCCAGACCCACGTACTTGCGCCAGTAATCGGTGACGCCGGCTTCCACCGCAATGCGCTTGCGGCACCACGACGGCAACACACCTTCACGCCATTCCAATGGTTGCGCGTCGAACACGTTGGTGTTGGGCATCGACACCACACGCGCCTTGATGCCTTGTGCATCGAGTTGGCGCGCCGCTTCCATCGCCAATTCCACTTCCGAGCCGGTACCGAGCAGGATCAGGTCGAACTTGCCATCGGCAGGATCAAGCAGCACATAACCGCCGCGCGCGATGTCGGCCACCTGCTCTGCCGTGCGCTGCTGGTGCGCGAGATTCTGGCGACTGAACACCAGCACGCTCGGGCCATCGGCACGGGCAATCGCAGCCTTCCAGGCCGCCGCGCTTTCCACTGCGTCGCAAGGACGCCAGACCGAATTGTTCGGAATGACGCGCAAGCTGGCGAGGTGCTCGACCGGCTGGTGCGTCGGGCCGTCTTCGCCCAAGCCGATGGAGTCGTGCGTGAACACATGGATGGCACGGGTCGGAATGAGCGCGCTCATGCGCAGTGCATTGCGCGAGTAATCGGAAAACACCAGAAAGGTGGCGTCATAGGGAATGAAGCCGCCGTGCAATGCCAGGCCGTTGGCAATCGCGCTCATGCCGAATTCGCGCACGCCGTAATACACGTAGTTGGCATCGGCATCGGCACTGGCCGCGCTCTTGCTGCCCTTCCACAAGGTGAGGTTGGAGGCCGCCAGATCAGCCGAGCCGCCGATCAATTCGGGCAACAGCGGTGCGAAGGTTTCGATCGCCATCTGCGATGCCTTGCGCGAAGCCACCACCGGGCCTTCGGCCTGAAGTCTGGCGATGTAGGCATCGGCGGCGGCGACGAAATCGTCCGGCAGCTGGCCCTGCATGCGGCGGCTGAATTCGGCCGCTTCGTTCGGGAAAGTTTTGGCGTAGCGGGAGTACAGCTCATTCCAGCGTGATTCGCGCTCGCTGCCGGCCTCGGCCGCCTGCCAGCCCGCGCGAATTTCCTGCGGAATCTCGAAGGAAGGATGCGGCCAGCCGAGCGCCTCGCGCGTGGCGGAGAGTTCGTCCTTGCCCAGCGGTGCACCGTGCGAGGATTCCTTGCCGGCCTTGCTGGGCGAGCCGTAACCGATCACGGTCTTGCAGCAAATCAGGCTGGGACGCTGTGTTTCGGCCTTGGCGGTGCGGATGGCCTGGGCGATTTCGTCCGGGTCGTGACCATCGACATTGCGGATCACCTGCCAGCCGTAGGCCTCGAAGCGCTTGGCCGTATCGTCGGTGAACCAGCCTCCCACTTCGCCGTCGATGGAAATGTTGTTGTCGTCGTACAGCGCGATCAGCTTGCCGAGCCCCAAGGTGCCGGCGAGCGAGCAGGCTTCGTGCGAGATGCCTTCCATCAGGCAGCCATCACCGAGGAATACCCAAGTGTGGTGATCGACCAGGTTGAACTCCGGGCGGTTGTAGCGCTGTGCGAGAAGTTTTTCGGCCAGCGCAAAACCCACGGCATTGGCAACGCCTTGACCGAGCGGGCCCGTGGTGGTTTCCACGCCGGGGGTTTCACTGGCCTCCGGATGACCGGCGGTCTTGCTGTGCAGCTGACGAAAGCGCTTGAGCTCGTCCAGCGGCAAGTCGTAACCGGTCAAGTGCAGCAACGCGTACAACAACATCGAGCCGTGCCCGTTGGAAAGCACGAAACGATCGCGATTGGGCCATTTGGGGTTCTGCGGATTGTGGCTGAGGAAGTCACGCCACAGCAC
>JAEXRB010000291.1 GCA_023438325.1 Pseudomonadota bacterium
ACCCACGTCACGGCCTGCGCTTCCAGGCCACGCGCGCGACCGGAGAAACGTGAAACACGATAGGTATCCAGCACGATGCGCTTGCCGTTGCCCATGCGGTGCGGCACGGCGATCAGCGGCTGCGCATCCTGGATATCAACGCCGATTTCTTCGCGCAACTCGCGCGCCAACGCTTGCCGTGGCGACTCACCCGGCTCCACTTTGCCACCGGGGAACTCCCACAGCCCGGCCAATTCGCGAGTTCCTTCGCGACGCGCCAGAAGGATGCGGCCGCGAGCGTCGTTCAGGACGCCTGCGACTACATGCAAAGGCGGTGTTTCAGCAGCGGGATCGTTCAAGTGCGGGAAAGGACATCAGGTGCGGGAAACAGGCTTCCCGCATCCCGTCATCAGGCAAGCTGCCCGTGGCAGTGCTTGAACTTCTTGCCCGAGCCGCACGGGCAAGGATCGTTGCGACCGACCTTTGGCGCCTCGCGCATCACCTGTGCGATCTGCGGCTGGCCGGCCATCACCTGCGCCGCCTCTTCATCTGCCCCGAGGCCTCCTGCATTCTCGTGCTGGAACTGCATGCGCTGGCTGCGCGCTTCGTTGCGCTGGCGCTCGGCCTCTTCCATCTGCGCAACTTCTTCCTCCGAACGGATGCGGATGCGCGTCAACAACTTGATGACTTCCAGGCGAATCTTGTCGAGCATCTGACCGAACAACTCGAAGGCCTCGCGCTTGTATTCCTGCTTGGGCTGCTTCTGCGCGTAACCGCGCAGGTGGATGCCCTGACGCAAAAAGTCCATGCGCGCCAAGTGCTCCTTCCAGCTCTGATCGAGCACGGTCAGCATCACGTGCTTTTCCAGCGTGCGCATCATTTCCGAGCCGATCAGGGCTTCCTTTTCGCGGAACAAGCGCTCGAATGCCTCTTGTACCTGCGCAGCGATATCCTCGGCCGCCAACTCGTCGCGCTCGCGGGCCAGCTTCTGCAAGTCCAGCACGATGCCGTATTCGTCCACCAGCTCCTTTTCCAGACCCGGCAGATTCCATTGGGTATCAATGGATTGCGGCGGCACGAAGCGCGCCACGATCTCGCCCACCACATCCTCGCGGATGCCGCTCACCACGTCCTGCACCGATTCACTGACAAGCAGTTCATCGCGCTGGGAATAGATGACCTTGCGCTGGTCGTTGGCCACGTCGTCGTAATCGAGCAGCTGCTTGCGGATATCGAAGTTGTGCGCTTCCACCTTGCGCTGCGCTTTCTCGATCTGGCGGCTGACCATCTTGTCTTCGATGTGGTCGTCCTCCTTCATGCCGAGGAATTTCATCGCGCGCTGCACCCAGTCGGAGGCAAAGATGCGCATCAGACTGTCTTCCAGCGCGAGGTAGAAGCGCGAGGAACCCGGATCGCCCTGACGGCCGGAACGGCCACGCAGCTGATTGTCGATGCGGCGGCTCTCGTGTCGCTCGGTGCCGATGATGTGCAGGCCGCCGGCAGCCAGCACGGCATCGTGGCGCACTTGCCAGTCAGCCTTGGCCTTGGCCTTGGCTTCCTCGGAAGCATCCGCGCCGAGCACTTCCAGATCGGCTTCCAGCGAGCCGCCCAGCACGATGTCGGTACCACGGCCGGCCATGTTGGTCGCGATCGTCACAGCGCCGCTGCGGCCCGCCTGCGCCACGATCTGCGCCTCGCGCTCATGCTGCTTGGCGTTGAGCACTTCGTGCGGAATCTTGGCGCGGCGCAACTCGTTGGCCAGAAGCTCGGAGGTTTCGATGGAGGTGGTGCCCACCAGCACCGGCTGGCCGGCGGCATGACGACCGGTGATGTCCTCGACGATGGCCTTGAACTTGGCCGGGCGCTTCATGAACACCAGATCCGGTGCGTCCTTGCGCTGCATCGGGCGGTGAGTCGGGATCACCACCACTTCCAGGCCGTAGATCGACTGGAATTCGTAGGCTTCCGTATCGGCGGTGCCGGTCATGCCGGAGAGCTTGCCGTACATGCGGAAGTAGTTCTGGAAGGTAATCGAGGCCAGCGTCTGGTTCTCGCGCTGCACCTTCACGCCTTCCTTGGCTTCGATGGCCTGATGCAGGCCATCGGACCAGCGCCGGCCCGGCAGGGTGCGGCCAGTGAATTCGTCGACGATCAGCACTTCGCTATCGCGCACCAGATATTCCACATCTCGGTTGTAGAGCGCATGGGCGCGCAGTGCGGCGTTGAGGTGGTGCACCACGGCCAGATTCTGGCCCGAATAGAGACTGTCGCCATCGGCAATGATGCCGGCCTGTCGCAGCAGCAGCTCGGCGTGCTCCATGCCCGCCTCGGACAAATGCACTTGCTTGCTCTTCTCGTCGGCCCAGTAATCGCCCTCACCCTTCTCGTCGGCCTGTCGGGCAAGTTGCGGCACGAGGCGGTCCATCTGGAGATACAGCTCGGGCGAGTCGGCGGAGGGGCCGGAAATGATCAGCGGCGTGCGGGCCTCGTCGATCAGGATCGAGTCGACTTCGTCGACGATGGCGTAATTATGGCCACGCTGGAAGCGTTCATCGACCGAAAGCGCCATGTTGTCGCGCAGGTAGTCGAAGCCGAATTCATTGTTGGTGCCGTAGGTGATGTCGGCGGCGTAGGCGCCCTTCTTGTCGGCATGCGGCATGCCGGGATAGACCACGCCCACGGAAAGGCCCAACCAGTTGTAAACCCTGCCCATCCAGGCCGAGTCACGACGCGCCAGATAGTCGTTCACGGTCACCACGTGCACGCCCTTTCCGGGCAGCGCGTTGAGGTAGACCGCCAGCGTGGCGACGAGTGTCTTGCCCTCGCCGGTACGCATTTCGGCAATCTTGCCCATGTGCAGCACCATGCCGCCGATCAACTGCACGTCGTAATGGCGCATGCCCAGCACGCGGCGCGCGGCTTCGCGCATGGTGGCGAACGCTTCGGGCAGGAGTTGATCCAGCGTCTCGCCCTTTTCCAGTCGCTCGCGAAACTCGGCGGTCTTGCCGCGCAAGGCTTCATCGTCCAAGGACTGGAATTGTGTTTCCAGCGCGTTGATCTTCTCGACTTTCTTGCGCAGCTGGGTCACGAGGCGGTCGTTGCGGCTGCCGAAGATGCCAGTCAGGAGCTTGTTGAGCATGGAGATGTCCGAAAGAAGGGAGCCGCACGAGGCGACACGCACGAAAGGCCGCACGCGGCGGCCTTGCGCAAAACGGGGATTTTAACGTGGGGAGCGCGCCGGGGCGAATCAAGCCCCTGCCGACAACCAATTACTCAGCCGCGCGCGTTGCGCAGATACTGATTCGGGTTGACCACACGACCGTTGAGCCAGACCTCGAAGTGCACATGGGTGCCGGTCGAGCGGCCGGTGGAACCCATCTTCGCGATCACCTGCCCCGCCTTGACACGATCTCCCGCCGCCACGACGTTCTTGTCGTTGTGGGCATAACGGGTGACATAGCCATTGCCGTGATCGATCTCGACGATGTTGCCGTAACCAGTCATGCGCCCGGAAAACTGCACCACGCCATCGGCGACGGTCAGCACCTCGGAACCACGCGCACCGGAGAAATCCACCCCTTGATGGAAGGCGCTGAAACCGGAGAACGGATCGGCACGACGGCCGTAGCTGGAAGAGGCATAGCCTGAACGCACCGGCAAACCGGTGGGCAGCAGGCTGGCATCCAGTTCGCGATCGGAAAGTACGCTTTCCAGAAGCGCCAACTGCTGCGCCTGAATGGATATCTGCCGGGAAAGCGCATCAATCGATCCACCAAGCTGACTGCCCGTGGGTGCGCTGACGCCCTGATTGTCGGCAGCGACGGCCTTGGGGCCTCCGACCGCGGGCGGCTGGTCGAAATTGAACTCGCCATCATCCAGGCGCGCGATCTTGGTCAGACGCGCCCCCAAGGCATTGATGCGTGTGGACTCGGCCTGAAGCTCCGCCAGCTTGATCGACATGGCATTGAGCTCGCGCTGGGCCTGCCCGCGGGCATTGTCGAAATCGGCGCGCTGCTGCTCGATTTCCAACCTGAGACCGTCGGCCTGCGCTGTCGCCTGCTCGCCCAACACGGCGCGAACGCCATAACCGGACGCCACACCCAGGCCAGCCAGCAGCAGCACTGCGGAGCCCACGACAGCAATCAGGCGCGGGTCGCGCAAGGAAAGTTTCCGCGGTGTTTTCAGAAACTTCGATACGATGATGACATCCATCGGTTCAACCTGTTCTCGTTAGCCCATGCAGTCGAAAGCCAAACCCACCTTCCGCACCGCGCTCAGCGCCGCGCTATCCAGTGACCCAGGCCATCTGGTCGAGCGCGCCATGCAGCTTCATGCGCTCGACCGACAACTGCGCCAGTCCCTGCCGGAGCCACTGGCTTCCCACGTGAAGCTGGGAAACCTGCGCGACGACAGGCTTGTCTTTCTGGTCGATGCTCCTGTGTGGAATGCTCGACTGCGCCTGTACGCCGACATCCTGCTGGACGCAGCGCGCGCAGCCGGCCTTCGTGCCAGCAGCATCACCGTGAAAGTGGCAACGATGCAGCCCGTCCCCCCGGACGCGGCACCGCTTTCACCCCTTTCCCCGTCTGCCCGCGAAACTCTGCGGGCAGCGGCAGCAGCGACTCAGGACGAAGAGCTGAAGTCCCGGTTGCTGCAATTGGCCTCCTTGGCCTGATTCCGTTGTTCCGTTGCATTTGTGACAAGATGTGACCGTTAACTTCGACCTCGCCCGCGCACAGGTCAACAGCGCAGGTTCATAACTGCGACCTGCGCCTCAAAGGAAACCTCAGATGATCGCCTGCGCCGGGTGCGCGTAGGAAATCGGCGCGGCATCGTTGTCCTCGTAGGTCACTTCTTCCCACGCGTCCTGATTGGCCAGCAAGGTACGCAGCAAGACGTTGTTGAGGTGATGGCCGGACTTGTAGCCGTAGAACGCACCCACCAAGCTGTGGCCGAGCAGGTACAGATCGCCGATGGCATCGAGAATCTTGTGCTTGACGAACTCGTCCTCGTAGCGCAAGCCATCCTGGTTCAGCACACGGTAGTCATCCAGCACGATGGCGTTGTCCATCGAACCACCGAGGGCGAGGTTCTTTTCGCGCAGCATCTCGATGTCCTTCATGAAACCGAAGGTGCGTGCGCGGCTCACTTCCTTCACGAAAGACGTGGTGGAGAAGTCGATCTCGGCCTTGGACAGGCTCTGCGGGAACGCCGGGTGCCTGAAATCGATCGAGAAACCCACCTTGAAGCCATCGAACGGCTCGAAGCGCGCCCACTTGTCACCGTCCTTGACGGTCACAGTGCGCTTGATGCGGATGAAACGCTTGGCCTTGGACTGCTCTTCGATGCCGGCAGACTGGATCAGGAACACGAACGGACCAGCCGAACCGTCCATGATCGGCACTTCCGGCGCGGAAAGATCGATGTGGCAATTGTCGATGCCCAGCCCCGCGAGCGCGGAAAGCAGATGTT
>JAEXRB010000313.1 GCA_023438325.1 Pseudomonadota bacterium
ACCCACGGTGTAGTCGCGATCGACGATGCGCAGATTGACCGGCGTGCTCATGCGTTGTGCTCCAGCGACTTGAGCCGAAGGATCATCGCCTCCACCCGCGAGCGGGCCTGCTCGTTCTTGGAGAGCAAGGCAGCACGTTCGCCGATGAGCTGTTCCTGGCTGACACGCAGGCTGCGGTTCTCATCCAGAAGTCGCGCCAATGCATCGCTCAGCTCGTCGAGCTTGGCGGTCAGGGCGTCCAATTGCTGGCGCAGGTCGGGAGCGGGCATGGGCGCACAATAGGAGTCTGCGTAGCAGAAGGCAACCAGGTTGCGCAGCCATCTACACAATCCGATTTTCCGCCTCTTTCGTGCCGGCAGCACCCTTTGAGGCCTGCAATTTCAGGCCTGCACATCAGCGCCGCGTTCTGGCGCAACCGCGCCGCGTCGCAGCGTTTCTATCGCGCAGGCATCTTGATGGCACTCCGGGAACGATCAGCCCACGGGCTGGCCGAGGCTGCGTTCGGCACGGTTGAGCAAGAAGCTCAGGCACTCGTCGGAGCGCATCGGGCAGGCCAGCAGGAAGCCCTGCACTTCATCGCAGCCGTGTTCGCGCAAATAGTCCAGTTGTTCGCTGGTTTCCACGCCCTCGGCCACCACGGTGAGCCCGAGCGAATGCGCCATCGAGATGATGGTGGCGGTGATGGCTTCGTCATCCGGGTCGCGGGTGAGGTCGCCGACGAACTCCTTGTCGATCTTCAGCGTGTCGATGGGCAGGCGCTTGAGGTAGATCAACGAGGAATAACCGGTGCCGAAATCGTCGATGGCGATGGTCACGCCGAGGCGTTTCAGATCGCGCAGGATGGTGATGGTCTGTTCGGCGTTGGCCATGACCATGCTTTCGGTCAATTCCAGCTCAAGCCGCGACGCCGGCAGGCCGCTGGCGGCGATCACGCGCTCCACGCTGGCGAGAACGTCGCCGCGCAGAAGCTGCAACACCGAAATGTTCACCGATACGGAAACGTCATCGATGCCCTGCTCGCGCCACTGGCAGACGCAACGACAGGCCTCGGCCAACACCCATTCGCCGATGGGCAGGATCAGGCCGGTTTCCTCGGCCAGCGGGATGAACACGCTGGGAGGCACCTGCCCGAACTCCTCGCACGTCCAGCGCAGCAATGCTTCCACGCCCACCACTCGCCCATTCACCAGCGACTGGCGCGGCTGGAACTCCAGATGGAACTCGTTGCGATCCAGCGCGCGTCGCAATGCGGCGGTCATCGTGGCACGGCGGCGCACTTCGGCGTCCATGGATTCGTCGTAGAGCTGGAAGGTATTGCGACCGCGTTCCTTGGCTCGATACATGGCGGCATCGGCGAACTTGAGCAGATCCGTGGGTACCTGCGCATGCTCGGGATACAGCGAGATGCCGATGGATGGAGAGATCACGATATCGCCGTTGCCCTCGCTCAATACCGGCTCGCCGAACGCGGCGATCACGGCCTCGGCCATCGCGGTGACGTTGGCCATGTCGCCCACGTCCTCCATCACGATGGTGAATTCGTCGCCACCCAGGCGCGCCACCGTGTCCGAGCTTCCGACCACGCCGAGCAGACGCGCCGCCGAAGCTTTCAGGATGCGATCGCCGGCGGCGTGGCCGAGTGAATCGTTGACCACCTTGAAATGGTCAAGATCCAGAAACAACACGGCGACACGGCTCTCATGCCGGCGCGCGCGCACCACGGCGCGGGCCAGACGTTCGGACAGCAGGCCACGGTTGGGCAGCCCGGTGAGGGTGTCGTAGTTGGCCAGATAGCGCAGTTCCTGCTCGGCGCGTTTCTTGTCGGTGATGTCGTTGACCACCGAGACGAAATGCGTGCGCATCCCGCCCTCATCGCAGACTTCGGCCTGCTCGACCCAACCGAGGAACTCCTCGCCATCGGCACGACGCAGCCACATCTCGCCTTTGTAGTGGCCCTTGGCATTGAGTTCATCGTGCGCATGGCGATAGAACTCGGGCGAGTGCTGGGTGCTGTCGAGCAGGCTGTCGGGCATGCCCATCACGTCCTGCTCGTTGTAACCGGTGATGCGCGAAAACGCCGGATTGACCGAGACGAAGCGGAAGTTGAGATCGACCACCGCCACCGCTTCGTTCATGCTGCGCAGCACTTCGGAGGCGATGCGGCGCTCGCGTTCGGCATGGCGGCTGGCGGTGACATCGCGCGCGGTGCCGGCCACGCGCAAGGGATTGAAATCGCTATCGCGCTCGACCACCTTGCCGCGTGCGCGCACCCAGATCCACTCGCCGTAGGCATTGCGGACGCGGTGTTCGGATTCATAGGCGTCGGTGCGGCCGGCCAGATGCTCCTGCATCATCAGCCGCATGCGCGACAAATCATCGGGATGAACCGAGTGCTGGCTCCAGTCGTCGGTGCTCAGGTCTTGATCACTCTCCATGTGCAGCAGGTGATCGGCGCCGATGCGATGGATCCGGTTGCTGCGCAGATCCCAATCCCAGAACGAATCGCCCGCGCCCCACAACGACAGTTTGAGGCGATCCTCGCGCTCGCGGATCTGCGCCAGCAAGCCCGCGCGATGCGCCGCTCGCGCGCGTTGCAACCGCCAGAACAACCAGGCCAGCCCACCCAGAAGCAGCCCATAACCGACATAGGCCGATGAGGAGCGCCACCATGGCGGCAAGACATGCACCGGCACGCGCAGCTCCTGGCTGCTCCATTGGCCGGCATGATTGGTGGCGCGCACGCGGAACAGATAATCGCCAGGTGCCAGATTGGTATAGACCGCCGTGGAGCGCCGCGAGGGGCTGCTGAACTCCGGATCGAAGCCGTCCAGTCGCCAGGAAAAAAGATTGTTTTCCGGCGCGGTGTAATCGAGTGCGGCGAAACCGAAACTCAGGATGCGGTGTTGCTGCGGAATCGAAATCGCATCGACTTGCGTCACCTGCCCGGTCGGCGAGCGCCGCCCGCTGCCGATCCAGGTCAACGCCACCGGCGCATCGAAACGACTCGGCTGCACCCGCGCCGGGTCGATCAGGTTCAGCCCGCGGATGCCGCCGAAAGCCAGTTGTCCGTCGCGCAGCATCGCCGCCGCATGGCCGTTGAACTCAAGATCCTGAAGCCCGGCCTCCATCCCGAAGCGGATCTGGCTGCCATCGCCACGATCCAGCCGCACGATGCCGTTGTTGCCGCTGAGCCAGAGCCGGCCGGTGGCATCTTCGGCAATGGCGTAGACCACCGATTCCATGCCCCGGCCGGAGATCGGCCAGGAACGAAAGCTGATCTGGCCGCTGGTGGATTCGATGACCTGATCCAGCCCTTGATGGGAGCCGATCCAGATCGTGCCGTCGCGTGTTTCGTGGATCACCCGCACCAGATTGCCCGACAACGCATCGTCTCGTGATGGATCACTGACGAAATTGCGGAACTTGCCGCTGGCCGGGTCGTACAGGCTCACCCCGCGCAGGCCGCCCACCCAGATGCGGCCGCGCGAATCTTCCAGGATCACGTTGACGCGCATCTGATGATGCGCCCCCTCCACGCCGGGTTGCGGCGGCATGGCCGTGGTGTTTCCGCTCGCCGGATCGTAGCGCGACAGGCCATCGTCGCCTTGACCCAGCCACAGCGAACCGTCGCGCACCTTGGCGAAGGCACGCAGGTTGTTCGCCTTCCAATCCTCCTCACCCAGCCGCACCGCCTCGGCCTTGCGTCTGTCCGGATCAAAGCGATACAGGCCCACGTTTGTGGCAATCCAGTACTTGCCATCGCCGACCGGCTCGATGCCGATGGGAATCGGCACGATGTTGCGGCCATCGCGCATGGGCAGTGGCGGAAACGCATCATCGAAGGCTTCGTGGTGATCGCGCAGCGGCTCGTAGCGACGCAGCCCGCCCATCGTGCCCAGCCACAGTTCGCCGCCTTCGCCCTCCACCACGGCGCGAATGAAGTTTCCCGCCAATGGGTCGCGCCCCGGGTCCGTGTCGAACACGGCGCGGAACGGGGTGCTCGATGCCGGTGCAGTGGCGACGCCACGCACTTGACCTCCCAGCCAAAGAAGATCGGAACGGTCGATCATCAGGCGCGGTATTCCGGCCTCCGACAACATGCCATCGACCCAAGGATTGATCGGTATGGCCTGCGCCTGGCCGATGGCCGGATCAAAGCGCCAGACATTGCCATGCCGCACCGACAGCCAGATCGCGCCATCGGCCGCCTGGGCCAGCGCGATGACGTCGCAGCAGACAACCTCACCCGACAACGGCCGGCGCGGCCAGACCTGCACCGCCTCGGCCTGCCCTCGCCGCTTGCGATACAGGCCATCGTGCGCGCCAAGCCAGAGATCACCCGCGGCATCCACCAGCAGCGCGTGCGTGCCGGTGGGGGCGTGCTGCCCACTCTTCCGGCTGGCGGTGTCGATGCGATACGCGCCATGGCTGGTGCCAATCCAGAGCACGCCTTCGCCATCCAGCGCCATCGCGCGCACGTTGCGCGCCAGCAAGCCGGCGTCGGCTGAAGGCGGCATCCGGAAATCCAGCACTGGATGGTAATGCCCGCCCTGTGCCTCCAGCAGGCCGACGCCGGCGGCGGACGCGATCCACAGGCCGACGCCGGGCTGGTACAGCAACGCGTCGATGCGCCCGCCGGGCAAGGCCGGTGACTGCGCGGCCGCATGGGCTGGTTCGATGCGGTTGCGCACCGGATCAAGCACGAACAATCCGTCCTGAAGCGTGCCGATATGGATGCGACCGCTGTCGTCCTCGGCCAGTGTCTGCACGAAACTGTTCAGCGCGCCTTCGCGCACCAGATCGTCCAGACGCTGGAAGGTGTAGCCGTCAAAACGATGCAGGTCGCCCTGGGTGGCGATCCAGACGAAACCGGCGCGGTCCTGCAACATCGCCGTCACGGTGCTTTGCGACAGGCCATCGCGGCTGTCGAGGGTGCGGAAGTAGTAATCGCGCACCAAGGCCGACGCCATCGTGGGCGCGAACAGGATCGCTAGCCACAATGCCCGCCATGACCAGCAGGCGCATGCGTGTCTGACTGGCTTCCCCTCGAACATGTCGGATAGGCGCAAGCAGGCTGGAATCGAAGGCCAGTGTAGGCGTTGTCAGCAGATTGCAGCAATAAGGTTTCGGCCTATGCAAGGACATGCGGACGGCCGCAGCACCTACAATTCCGCCCATGGAAGTCTCACATTAGCTCGACGGGCTGAACCCGGCCCAGCGCGAGGCCGTCACGGCGCCCGCAAACCCGCTCCTGATCCTCGCCGGCGCCGGCTCCGGCAAGACCCGCGTGCTGGTGCACCGCATCGCCTGGCTGACCCAGGTGATGGGCGCGCCGCCGTGGGGCGTGCTGGCCGTGACCTTCACCAACAAGGCCGCACGCGAGATGCGCCAGCGCTGCGAAGCGCTGATGTCCGACGGCACGCGCGGCATGTGGATCGGCACCTTCCACGGCATTGCGCATCGCCTGCTGCGTCTGCACTGGCAGGAGGCCGGGCTGCCGGAAACCTTCCAGGTGCTCGATGCCGACGATCAACTGCGCCTCATCAAGCGCGTGATCGCGGATCTGGAACTGGACGATGGCCGCTACCCGCCACGTCAGGCGATGTGGTTCATCAACGCGCAGAAGGATGAGGGCCGGCGCGCCGCCTCGATCCAGGGCGGCCATGCCGCCAGCGATCCGTTCCTGCGCATCTATCGGGCCTATGAGGAAGTCTGCCAGCGCGCCGGCTTGGTGGATTTCGCCGAAATCCTGCTGCGCGCGCATGAAATGCTGCTCAAGCACCCGGCCTTGCTGGCGCATTATCGGCAGCGCTTCGGCCACCTTCTGATCGATGAATTCCAGGATACCAACACCATCCAGTACGCCTTCGTGCGGGTGCTCGCCGGCGATACCGGCTGCGTGCTGGTGGTCGGCGACGATGACCAGTCGATCTACGGCTGGCGCGGCGCGCGGGTGGAAAACGTGCAGCACTTCCTGCACGACTTCCCCGGCGCGCAGACCATTCGCCTCGAACAGAACTACCGCTCCACCTCCAACATCCTGCTCGCCGCCAATGCGGTGATCGCCAACAATCCCGGCCGCCTCGGCAAACGCCTGTGGACCGAAGGCGCGGATGGCGAACCGCTCGACCTGTTTGCCGCACACGACGAAAACGACGAAGCCCGCTACGCCGTCACCCGCTTCCGCGAATGGATCGATGCCGGCGGGCAGGCACAAGATTGCGCCGTCCTGTATCGCTCCAATGCCCAGTCGCGTGCCTTTGAAGAAGCCTTGATGCAGGCCGGCCTGCCCTATCGGGTGTATGGCGGCCTGCGCTTTTTCGAGCGTGCCGAAATCAAGGACACGCTGGCTTACCTGCGCCTGATCGCCAACCGTTCCGACGATGCTGCCTTCGAACGCGCCGTCAACACGCCTACTCGCGGCATCGGTGGCCGCACTCTGGAACAGGTGCGAAGCCGCGCGCGGGACGAAAGCATGCCGCTGTGGCAGGCGGTGCTGCGCGAAATCGACGCCGCCACGTTGGCGGCACGCGCACGCAATGCGCTGCGCGGCTTTGTCGACCTGATCGACGCGCTGGCGCAGGAAACCGGCGACATGACCCTGGCCGAGCAAATCGACCATGTGCTCACCCGCTCCGGCCTGCGCGTGCACTACGCCAACGAATCACGCGGCCTGCTCGATGCCCGCACCGACAACCTCGATGAACTGGTCACCGTCGCCAGCCGCTTCTCGCGCGGCGACGCCACCGACGAAGGCGAGCCCGAAATGCCCGAACTGGTCGCCTTCCTCACCTACGCCGCGCTCGAAGCCGGCGAAGGTCAGGCCCAGCAATGGGAAGACGGCGTGCAGTTGATGACCTTGCATTCGGCCAAGGGTCTGGAATTCCCGCTGGTGTTTCTCGGCGGCATGGAAGAAGGTTTGTTCCCGGCACAGCGTTCGCTGGACGAGCCGGGACGGCTGGAAGAAGAACGGCGCCTGGCCTATGTCGGCATCACCCGCGCACGCGAACGGCTGGTGCTTTCCTATGCCGAATCACGCCGCATCCACGGCATCGACACCCTCGGCGTGCCTTCCCGTTTCCTGCGCGAAATTCCGCAGGATGTCATCCGCGAAGTACGCCCGCGCATCAGCCTGGTGCGCCCGGCCAACATGTTCACCGCGCGCACCCGGATGCAAGCCGAACCACCCGGCGCCTTCCGCCTCGGCCAGCGCGTCCGGCATGAACAATTCGGCGAAGGCACGATCATGGATGCCGAAGGCAGCGGCTCGCATGCGCGCGTGCATGTGAACTTCGAAAACGCCGGACAGAAGTGGCTGGTGCTGGCGTTTGCGCGGCTGGAAGCGGTGTAGGACAACACCGCTTCACCCGACTCGCCCGACGCCGCACCCTTTCCTCTCGCCGCATCGGATGATTCGGGCTGGCTAAGCGTGGCGGCGCCGTGTTTCCGCCACGGCATCTTCGACCAGCTCGCCCAGCACGCCGGTGTCCACATCGGCCAGTCGCTTCACATACAGGCACGAGGTGCCGGTGCGATGTTTTCCGAGCCGCCCGAGCAATGCTGCCTGTCGCGGCCCTTCGGCCATCAGATAAAGCACCAGATCGTTCTTCCGCACCGCAAAACCGGCCACGCACCAGTCGCCTTCACGCCCGCTTTCATGGCGATAGCGATAGGTACCGAATCCGATGATGCTCGGCCCCCACATTTTCGGCGCTTCGCCCGTGATCGCACCGAGCAGCGCGATGAGTGCCGCACATTCCTGACGTCGCGTGGCATCGGCCATCGCCGCGATATGGCCTTCAACGCTGGCATCGGTGGCGATGGTCTTGTTCTGCGTCATGGCGTTTTCCGATTCAGGCAACGATCCGGGCAACCTCGTCCTGCGACAACTGCCGCCACTGTCCCGCCTCCAAACCCAGATCGGCCAGGCGCAACCCGCCCACCGCCACGCGCTCCAAGGCCGTGACGGCATTGCCGGTGGCGGCGAACATGCGTCGCACCTGGTGATAACGGCCTTCAGTAACGGTGATGCGCGCACGCTGCGGCGCGAGCACATCGAGTTTGGCCGGTGCCAGCGGCGTGGTTTCCGATTCCAGCATCAAGGTGCCGGAAGCAAACAGTGCGGCTTCGTCGCCGCGCAAATCCTGCGCCAGATGGGCCTCGTAGACTTTGGCCACGTGGGTCTTGGGCGAGATGATGCGGTGCAGGAGTTTTCCGTCGTCGGTCAGCAGCAGCAAACCGGAGGTTTCGCGATCCAGCCGGCCCACGGTGGAAAGCAGCGGATCGCGCATGCGGAAACGCGGTGGCAGCAAGTCGTACACCAGGCGCGAGGGATCGCGGGTGGAACAGGTGTAACCGACCGGCTTGTTCATGGCGATGACGAGGCCGGGCGCGGGATCCAGTGGTTCGCCGTCGATGAAGATGGCCGCGTGCGGCACTTTGTCGTCGGCGTACAGCACCTCGCCATCGGCATCGGTGATGCGGCCTTCACGAAACATCAGGGCGACTTCGCGGCGGCTGCCGTAACCCAGGTTGGCTATCAGTTTCACCAGTTTCATCGAATCGGTTTCCGGGCGTGGATGACCTTGAAACCATCGCGCTGCGCACAGGCGCGCACTTCGCCGAACAGGGCGGACAGCGTCGCTTCATAAGGCAAATGGCGATTGGCGACGAGCCAGAGCTGGCCGTGATCGACCAAGGCTTCTGCGGCGCGCTGGATGAAAGTGCGGCCCAGTGCGGGAAGATCGGCGCGACCTACATGGAACGGCGGGTTGCTGACGATGGAATCGAAGCGTTGCGGCAATCCGCTGGTGACATCGTGCCAATGCACGTTCGCACTCAGCTCCGGGCGCGATGCCAGCGCCTCCTGCATGTTGCGGCGTGCTGGTTCCAGCGCGCTGGCGTCGGCTTCGAACAAATCCAGCGTGGTGACAGCGGCACAGCGCCGGGCAAGCTGCATCGACAGATAACCCCACCCTGCGCCGAGATCGGCGATGCGGCCCGAGAGCGTTTCCGGCAGATGTTCGGCCAGCAGGGCCGAGGCGGCATCGACCCGATCCCAGGCGAACAGGCCCGGGCGGGTCCAGAAATCACCCTGCGGGCCAGGCAGGCAGCGGGGCTCGTCCAGTGCGAGCCAGGCGGCCAGCAGCGTGGCATCCAGCCCGGCCGCATCGCGCCGCGCGATCACCACACGGCTCTTGAACTTGGAAAGACTGCGCCCGCTGCCGAGCAATCGCTGCAGGTCGGCTTCGAGCGAGCGTGCGCCTTCGTCGTTGCTGGCAGACAGAACGATGTGCCCGCCCTCACGGGTGGCGCGCACCGCCCGCGCCAGCCATGCGCGAGCCGCATCGCGCGAACGCGGCGGCAGGATCAGGGCAAGTGCGAAGCCGGTGTCATCCACGCGCGGCGCAACTTGCGCTCCCTGGCGCTCCAGAGCATCGGCAAAGGGGCGGAATGGTTGCTCGCAAGCCCAGTCCGTCGCGCGCGGTGACAGCCATTCACCGGGTCGTGCGCCCAAAAACAGCAGCGGGCCGGCGCCGGTGTCGATGCCGGCCTCGGTCAGCGCCCAGCACAGCGCGCGCAACGGGGCATCGTCGGCAAGGGAATCGAGC
This sequence comes from Pseudomonadota bacterium, assembly GCA_023438325.1. Taxonomy (GTDB): domain Bacteria; phylum Pseudomonadota; class Gammaproteobacteria; order Xanthomonadales; family Xanthomonadaceae; genus Denitratimonas. Next base: position 9,612 of record JAEXRB010000313.1, read on the forward strand.
ACACGCGGTTCCGGCAAGGGTGGGGCGCATAGCTTAGTGGAGCCGTGTCCAAGCCCGCCTCCTTGCCAGGTTTTCAATTCGACCAAAGGTGCACGCGTTTTGGCTGTCCCGGTACAGCCTGTGTCCGCGAAAATCAGAGGTTGTTCCGTTTTTCAGGATCGCCAGCGATGAGCGCATCAGCCTTTGATCTTCACCTGGATCGCAATGCCGCCAATTACACCCCGCTCTCTCCGATCAGCCTGCTGCGCAAGACCGCGGCGCTGCATCCGGAGCGTCTGGCCGTGGTGCATGGCGCGCGACGCCTTTCCTGGCGCGAGGTTCATGGCCGCTGCCTGCGCCTGGCCAGCGCGCTGGAAAAACACGGGATTGGCCGGGGCGACACCGTGGCCGCGATGCTGCCGAACGTACCGGCCATGGTGGAACTGCACTTCGGCCCGGCCATGCTCGGCGCGGTGCTCAACACCTTGAACACGCGGCTGGACGCCGAAGCGCTGGCCTTCATGCTCGAACACGGCGGCGCGAAAGTGCTGTTCACCGATCCCGAATATGCGCAGGTCATCGCCAAAGCCGTATCGCTGTGCCGCAAGCCGCCACTGGTGATCGACGTGGACGATGCCCTGCTGCCGCACGGCCCGCGCATCGGCTCGCTGGAGTACGAGGATTTTCTCGCCGAAGGCGACGCCAAGTTCGCTCCACGCCTGCCGCACGACGAATGGGACGCCATCGCGCTCAACTACACCTCCGGCACCACGGGCGATCCCAAGGGCGTGGTCTATCACCATCGCGGCGCCTACCTCAACGCCATCGCCAACATCATCGATTGGGGCATGCCGCAGCATGCGGTGTATCTGTGGACCTTGCCGATGTTCCACTGCAATGGCTGGTGCTTCCCGTGGACTGTCGCGGCGGTGGCGGGCACCCACGTGTGCCTGCGTCGTTTCGATGCAGCGAAAGTTCTCGGCCTGATGCGCGAACATGGCGTCACGCACTTCTGCGGCGCGCCGATCATCATGAATGCACTGGTGCACGCCCCCGAAGACGCCAGATACGGCGTCAGCGGCGTGAAGTGCCAGGTTGCCGGCGCCGCCCCGCCCGCCGCCGTGATCGAAGGCATGGAGCGCATGGGTTTCGATGTGACCCACGTCTACGGCCTCACCGAGGTCTACGGCCCGGCCTCGCTCTGCATCAAGCACGACAGCTGGAATGAGCTGCCGCTGGCCGAGCGCGCCGAACTCAACGCACGCCAAGGCGTGGCATGCCTGCTGCAGGAAGACATGGTGGTGAAGAATCCGATCACGATGGAAGACGTGCCCCAGGATGGCGAAACCGTCGGGGAAATCATGTTCCGCGGCAACATCACGATGAAGGGCTACCTCAAGAATCCGGCCGCCACCGATGCGGCTTTCGAGCACGGCTGGTTCCATACCGGCGACCTGGCCGTGGTGTACCCGGATGGCTACGTGAAAATCCGCGATCGCTCCAAGGACGTGATCATTTCCGGAGGCGAGAACATCTCCTCGCTGGAAGTGGAGGACGTGCTGTGCCGGCACGCCGCCGTGCTGCTGGCGGCGGTAGTGGCCAAGCCCGATGAAAAATGGGGCGAAACGCCATGCGCGTTCGTCGAGCTCAAATCCGGCGCCGAGGCCTCGGCGGAAGACATCATCGGCTTCTGCCGTGAACACATGG
>JAEXRB010000372.1 GCA_023438325.1 Pseudomonadota bacterium
CATCCGGACACCACCGGCACACTCGCACGCAACGCCAGCAAGCCGTAGCCGCCCAGCTTCAGGCCGCCGTAATCGGGCCGATCGGATGCCGCGATGCCTTCCACGCCCACTCGAGTACCACCGTCGAAGCGGCGCTCCAGCAACGCTGTGGCCTTTCGCGACGGGCGACGCAACAAAGCCTCGCCGGTATCGCGGCTGTGCGGATCCTGCCAGGTGGCATTGCTTTCCAATTGCCACGCTGCGCCTTCCCATCGCCAGATCAGTTCGACCCCGTCGATGCGGGCACGGGCGATGTTGATGGCCTGAGCCTGCGCACCGCTGAAATCGATCATCTCGTCGATGTCGTTGCGGAACACGCGCAATTCGTAGTTGCTGGCGCCACCCGGCGTCACGCGCAACGCCAGCTCGTGACTTTCCGAACGCTCCGGGGCGAGCTGCGGATTGCCGGCATACCAGCCGCCCCAGCCGGGCGAGTACAACTCGTTCATCGTCGGTGCGCGGAAACCTTCGCCCCAACTGGCCGAAAGTCGCACCACGCGACCCATGTCCCAGGCCCAGGCCGCCGCAAAACTGGTGCTGGCGCCGTAGACGCTGTTGTCGTCATGGCGTCCGGACAATTCCAATGCCTGCGACCGGGCGCGCCCACGCCAGCCAGCGAAAGCCGAACGCGTGCTGCGCGACTGCGCATACACCGCGTCGCCGCCGAAGGTATCGATCTGCTCGCCGCGCTCGTCCAGCCATGCCAATCCCAGCGTGGTTTCGCCACCCCTGCCGTGCGACAGCGTGTGCTGCCAGTCGGCCTGCCGGCGATGTGAGCGATAGACGATGAAAGTGCTCGGCGTATCGAGCCGGTCACGACTTCCGCCGAGCGTCAGGCGATGCTGCCATTGCGCGCCCAATGGGCCGAACAGGGCCAGTGATTGCACGTCCTGACGGGTGTTGGAGTGGCCTTGATCGAAATCGATGTCGTTGTCGGCATGCAACAGCGCAGCTTCCAGCTGCTGCGTGCCCAGCGCCAGATCGCCATGCAGGCCGATATTGCGCAACAGGGCGCCGTCCCGATCCGGATCAAAACTCCAGTTGCTCGGTGTGGTGGCGTTCTGCTCGCGAGTCCGGAACCAACCGGCATGCACGCCAAAACCACCGTGCTGCGTGCGCCGCCCGATGCCGGCAGAAGCCCCGTGCGCATCGTGGTTTCCCACGCTGACGGCACCATGCGGCGTTGCATCGCGACGCGTGAAGATCTGCACCACGCCACCCAATGCATCGGCGCCCCATTGCGCCGCACGCGGGCCACGCAGCACTTCGATGCGCGCGATCTGTGCCAGCGGCAGGTGCTCCCACGCATACGCACCGGTGCCCAGCGCGCCGACGCGAACCCCATCGATCAACACCAGCGCATGATTGGAATTGGTGCCACGGATGAACACGCTGGCCTGCTGGCCGATGCCACCGCCGCGCACGATGTCCACGCCCGGCACACGGCGCAGCAAGTCCACCATATCCTGCGTGCCGGCGGCTTCGATTTGATCGCGTTCGATCACGTCCACCGCTGCCAGTACATCGGCGGCAGCCACCGGTACGCGCGAAGCGGTCACGACGACTTCATCGGTGCGGGGCAAGGTTTGCGCCCACACGGGCGCGATGGCCAACGTGGCAATGAGCAGGGAAGCAAAGGCACGGGACATGGGGAAGACTCTCCAGAGCTGACGCAAAAAAGTTTGCGAATGGCACGGAGGAACGCGCACGACCGCCCGCAGGCCGCCGCATCGGCACGTTCGCCCGCGTCGCCCACCGCAACGCCGAGGACATCGCCCGAAGGCGATGCGTCAGGCCGGTCTCCGGGCTGGCAGGGCGGATTCGTCGAACCCCGGAACATTCGCCTTCCCGGCCCTGCGGCCAGTGGCATCCGAACATTCCACCTGCTTACCGTTGCGGGGGCAGCGCCGGACTTGCACCGGCTTCCCGTACACCTGAAGCGGCGCGGAGTTTACCTCACTGCCGTGCGCCTGCCATCGCCACTGCCGCCGGAAAATCACGCGCCATGCCCAGCAGCGCCGGATGATTCACCAGCCCCATGTCGATCACGATTTGGCGTGGCTGCGCTTGCAAACCGGAAATGATGGCGCGGATGCCGCGGCGATGACAGCGATCGAGCAAGGCTCTCAATGCCGCTTCGCCGGAGGCATCGATGATCGGCACCTGACGCATGCGCAGGATGAAGATGCGGGTATCGCCCGGCAATTGATCCAGCACGTCATCCAGCCGACTGGCGGCGGCAAAGAACAACGGCCCGGCCACGCGATACGCCTCCACGCCCGGCGGCAGCGCCGCACGTTGCTGCGAACCGGCCGATTCGGCATCGTCGTCATCGGCCGCACCGGCATCCGATGCCACTTCGACCACGCCACTCATGCGCTGCATGAACACGAACGCCGCCAGCACCACGCCCACTTCGATGGCGACGGTCAGATCGAACAGCACCGTCAGCGCAAACGTGATCAGGAGTACCAGCCGGTCGCCCCACGCCGAGCCCATGAGGTGGCGGAAGCGTTCGATCTCGCTCATGTTCCACGCCACCATCAGCAGCACCGCCGCCAGTGCCGCCAAGGGCACATAGCTCATCAGCGGCGACAACAACAGCATGAACGCCAACAGGAACATCGCATGCAGTATCCCGGCCACAGGCGAACGCGCGCCGGAACGGATGTTGGTGGCGGTGCGCGCAATCGCGCCGGTGGCGGGCAAGCCGGCCACCAGGGCCGATCCCACGTTCGCCACACCCTGCGCCACCAGCTCGGCATTGGAGCGGTGTCGCCCGCCGGTCATGCCATCGGCCACTACCGCGGAAAGCAGCGACTCGACACCCGCCAGAAACGCGATGGTGAAACTGGCCGGCAGCAACTCGAAAACGCGATCGAACGGAATGTGCGGGAACGAAATGCTCGGCAACGCACTGGGCAACTGCCCGAACGTGGAGCCGATGGTTTCCACCGGCAACACGAACGCAGCGAGCGACCCCGCCACTACCGCGATCAGCAGCATCGGCCACTGCGGCCGCCAGCGCTTGATCGCCAGAATGATGCCGAGGCAGGCCAGCGTCAGCCCGAAGGCGGTGGGATTGAAGGTGTGGATATGCTCGAAGTAACTGCGCCAGCGCTCCAGAAATTCGCCCGGCACCTGCGCGATTTCCAGACCCAGCGCATCCTTCACCTGACTGACGAAGATCGTCACCGCGATGCCGGCAGTGAAGCCGGTGATGACCGGTTGCGGCATGAACTTCATCAGGTTGCCGAGCCGCAGCACACCGGCCGCGATCAGCATGAGTCCCGCCATCAGCGTGCACATCACCAGGCCGCCGTAACCGAAGCGCTCGATGACGTTGAACACCACCGGGATGAACGCCGCCGTCGGCCCGCCGATCTGCACCTTCGAGCCACCCAGCGCCGAGATCAGGAAGCCGGCGACAATGGCCGTGTGCAAGCCCTTGTCCGGCGTCGTGCCCGAGGCGATCGCCAGCGCCATGGCCAGCGGCAATGCCACCACCGCCACGGTGAAACCGGCGATGGCATCGGCACGCAGATCCCCCAGGCCGTAACCATGGCGCAGCACCGAGACGAGCTTGGGCTCGAACGCATGACCGGACAGGCGGGAGGGAGAGTTCACTCGATGAAACCGGGATCGCCAGTGCGTTCCGGAAGGCTCAGGATGACGGGGAAATCTTCGGCAGGCCCGTGGTCAACCACCAGGTACGCGCATCCTTGTCCCAGCGCCAGTGCTGACGATCGATGATCACGCGTTCGGCCTGCGTATGACGATTGATCAAGCGGATTTCCACCACCTGCGCCATCTCCGTTTCCGACAGCATCTGCGTGCCCTTGACCAGATATCCGGTCACCTGCACCTGTTCGAAACGCTCGCGCTCCAACGCCGTCATCGGGTGTTTCTTGACGTACTGGGGGTCGACCATCGACCAGGCATCGTCGATATGGCCCCAGCGGATCGCGCCGGCATAGTTGAACAGCGTGGTCTGGCGGACATCCTGCTGCGAGCCGACACCGCAACCGGCCAGCACCGCGAGAAGCAGTGCAAGGAAGGGGCGCAGGAAGCGGAAAGGTTTGCGGCTCATGACGGGCCACATTGTGGCGCATCCAGCGGCAGGATGGCGAATCCCGCGGCGCGGCATCGCCCGGCTTTCCCGCCCTGCCCTGTTCGGCGCAACGGAAACAGGCCGGCATTGGCCGGCCCGTTCCAGAACACGCTCAGCACACGCGCTGCGATCAGCGCGGCAGGTTGATCGCCCAACCGCGGCTCCAGTCATCGTGCGCACCGGCGAAGGCGCCGCGATAGCTGACCGGACGGAAGAACGGATCAGGCAACGACTGACCGCCACTCAACACCGGCGAATCGGCTTGCGGCAGATAGCCATCGAGCATGGCATCGCCGGTCTGGTTGCCCGCAAACGCGTTGAACCACGCACCCACCGCTTCCGCGCTGGCCGCGTTGCCGCCGAAGAAGCCGGCACCGCTCTGGCCCAGGAAGGAATGGGTGAACGACAGATCATCCGCTTCCAATGCCCAAGTTTGCCCACCATCGAGCGCCAGACTGACGCCAGTGAAGTTGCTCACCACCAGGTTGGCGTAAAG
>JAEXRB010000085.1 GCA_023438325.1 Pseudomonadota bacterium
ACACACATCCATCTGCGCACCCGAGAACGATATCAGGCACTCAGGGCCAGACGCCTGTGCAGCCACAGGCAACGCCAGCGCAATGGCCAATGACAATAGATTCCGCATGTTATCCCCGAAGATTGAACTTGAAGTTCGACGCAAAAGCGTTCGCCTTGCACCTGCCACCCTGTCTGCCCACTCGGACGCAAGCAGCGCACAAGCATCGTGCATTCAATCTCGGCTGTCGAGAGGCGAGGGGCAGGACACTTCTTTTTCATCCGGGGAACCGGCGCGCGGCGGGTTTCAGACCGTGCTCGCGCCTGCCTGCTCCAGCAGCGTCGCCATTTCCTCTTCGTCGAACCCGGCGGCGCGGCGCGCATCGTGGTTGAACGGGCCGCGCAGCACGTCGCGGGCATGCTGCTTCAGCAGCGCACGAAAGGTGCTGCGGGGTTCGCAGCCTTCGAGCTCGCACAGATAGCGGAACCAGCGTGAGCCGGCGGCCACGTGGGCCACTTCCTCGCGCAGGATCACTTCCAGGATCGCCACGGTGGCGCTGTCGCCGATGCTGGTGAGGCGGGTAATCATCGCCGGCGTCACGTCCAGGCCGCGCGCTTCCAGTACGCGTGGCACCAGGGCCATACGTTCAAGGCAGGAGCCGGCGGTTCTGCGTGCCATTTCCCACAAGCCATCGTGCGCATCGAAATCGCCATACACGTGGCCGAAATCGGCGAGGCGCTCGATCAGCATGAGATGGTGGCGGGCTTCGTCATCGGCGCACGAGGCCCAATCGGCGTAGTAGCGTTCGGGCATGCCGGGGAAACGCAGCACCGCGTCCCAGGCCAGGTTGATGGCGTTGAACTCGATGTGGGCGATGGCGTGCAGGAATGCGGCCCGGCCGGCGTCACTGCCCAACCCGCGCGAAGCGACCTGACGCGGTCGCACCAATTGCGGGCGTTCCGGCCGCCCGACGGCGGCCACATCGGGAATCACTGGCCAGCGCTCCGTCGTTGCCAACGGCAGACGACCTTCGGAAAACGCTGCGAACGCGATGCGCGTATCGGCGACTTTTTCGATCGGATCACGCAACGCCAGACAGTGCGCGGCGGCGTGCTGTAGCGTGGGCCAGCGCGGTTCGATGGCAACCGACATCGCGCTCAGCCGTTGCGTTGCTGCTGCCGCACTTCATCACCGCGCTGTGCATGCAGGCGCTCGAAGTAACCGGGCTCCACACCGGTGACATATTCGCCGGTGAAGCAGGACGAATCGAACCCGGCGAGGGCAGCATTGCCTTCGGCCACGGCCCATTCCAGATCGGCCAGATCCTGATAGATCAGCCAGTCGCAACCCAGTTCCGCCTGCACGTCCTCTTCACTGCGGCCGTGTGCGATCAGTTCGCTGGCAGCCGGCATATCGATGCCGTAGATGTTGGGATGGCGCACCGGCGGCGCAGCACTGGCCAGATATACCTTGCGTGCGCCAGCGTCGCGCGCCATCTGCACGATCTGCTGGCTGGTGGTGCCGCGCACGATGGAATCGTCCACCAGCAACACGACGCGGTTGCGGAACTCCAGCGGAATCGGATTCAACTTGCGCCGCACCGATTTCACCCGCTCGCTCTGCCCCGGCATGATGAAGGTGCGCCCGACATAGCGATTCTTGATGAAACCTTCGCGGTACTTCACCCCGAGCACATTGGCCACTTCCAATGCTGCATCGCGCGAGGAATCGGGGATTGGAATGATGGTGTCGATGTCGTGATCGGGCCGCAGCCGCAGGATCTTCTCGCCCAGTTTCACGCCCATGCGCATGCGCGCCTTGTGCACCGAGACGTTCTCGATCATCGAGTCGGGCCGGGCGAAATAGACGTACTCGAAGATGCACGGCGCATGTGCTGCGGGCGTGGCGCACTGGCGCGCATGCAATTGGCCACTTGCCGTGATGACGATGGCCTCGCCCGGCGCCACATCGCGCACGCGGGTGAAGCCGGTGAGATCCAGCGCGACGCTTTCCGACGCCACGGCGTATTCCATTCCTTCCGCGCCTTCGCGCTTGCCCAGCACCAGCGGGCGGATGCCGTGCGGATCGCGGAACGCAACCAGGCCCAACCCCAGCACCACACTGACGATCGCATAGCCGCCGCGACAACGCCGGTGCACTGCCGAAACCGCATCGAACACGGCCTCGGGCGTGAGTGTTTCCTGCCGGGCGATTTCGTGCGCCATGACATTCATCAGCACCTCGGAATCCGATTGCGTGTTGATGTGGCGGCGATCCTGCTCGAACACCTCGCGGCGCAATGCCTCGGTGTTGATGAGGTTGCCGTTGTGTGCCAGCGCGATGCCATAGGGCGAGTTCACGTAGAACGGCTGGGCCTCGTCCGAGCCCTCGGAGCCGGCGGTGGGATAACGGCAATGCCCGATGCCGATGCGGCCTTCGAGCAGGCGCATGCTTTTGGCATCGAACACGTCGCGCACCAGCCCATTGCCCTTGTGGATGCGGATGCGGGTGCCATCAACGGTGGCGATGCCGGCGGCATCCTGGCCGCGATGCTGGAGCACGGTGAGTCCGTCGTACAGCGACGCGGCCACAGGCCCGGCGCCAACGATGCCGATGATTCCACACATGGTGATGCAACCTCGTCAGGAATCCCGCCGGATCTGCTCCGGGGGAAGGGAATCGGGCGATTCCACCGCAGGAACCTGAAGTGGATCGGCAGGAGCGCCATTGTCGCCCGGAATCACCGGCAGGGGCAGCATCGCCCCGGCCGGGTCGAAAGAAATGTGTTCGGCCAGTGCCTCGGGCAACCAGCCGCGCATCCACTCGGCACCGCGCTCGAAGCCGGGCACCAGTTGCGCATCACGCCATGCCGCCTCCTGTGGCAACGGAGTGAATCCGGCCACCAGTACCAGCACGCAAGCCACCGCCGCGCCGCGCACCAGGCCGAAGCCCAGCCCGAGAATCCGATCGGTGCCGGACAAGCCCGTGCTCTTGACCAACTTGCCGATCAGCCACGTTGCCAGCCCGCCTACCACCAGCGCCAGCAGAAACACCGAGACATAGCCGAGTAGCCAGCGCGCAGTCGGCGCATCGACATGCGGCTCGAACATCGCCGCCACATCCGGCCCGAAGGCAAATGCAAGCCAGAATGCGGCCACCCAAACCGCCAGCGACATCACCTCGCCGACAAAACCGCGCCACAACCCGACCACGGCGGACAGGCCGAGAACCACCAGCAGCACGATGTCCAGCCAGGTCAGCATCGGGAGGCGATGCCGCAGGATCAGGGATGCGGCACGACGTTGCCGTCGATGCCGAGCTTGGTCTTGACCTCGCCCTTGAGCTTGTCGGCATTGGAACGTTGCAGTTCCGGCCCCACCCGCACGCGCCAGAACGTGCCGCCAGCAGTGGCGGTGCGCTCCACATAGCAGGAAAAACCGGCGGCGCGCGCACGGTCACGCAGTGCATTGGCATCTGCTTCCGAACGCAAGGCCCCGATCTGCACCGCAAACCCTTCCGCCGGGGCGGGTTTGACGGCAGCCGGTGCCTTTTCGCCTTCCAAAGAGATCACGCTGGTGGGCAGATCCGAGCGCAGTTTCTGCACCGTCAGGCGCGCCGATTCGGCTTCCGAGCGCTGCGCGAATGGCCCCAGCCGCACACGCTGCGCCGCCTTGTCATTGAGCGTGACTTGTTCGGCATAGGCAGGCAGGCGCTGTTGGCGCAACTGCGCCACCAAGGTGTTCGCATTGGCGGCATTGGCATAACTGCCCAAATTGACGGCCCAGCGTCCCGATGCGGTGGCCACCACGGGCGACGGGGCTTGCACGGCCGGCGCAGGCGCTGTTGTCGATGCGGGCGGCGGCGCGGGGGCCACCGGTGCGGGTGCCGCGATTTGCGTATTGCCGACCGGTGCGCCGGAAACCGCATCGATGCGCGGCGGCGCACCGGTGGTGTCCACGGTTGCGACCTGATTTTCATCAGGAATCGGCGTCACCTCTGGAGCCGATGGCGCGGGCGCTGGCGCTGGCGGTGCGAGGGTCAGATCGCGCGTCTCAAAGCGACGATCATCGCGCGCCGGCACATCGACCGGAACGGTATTGGTGCCGGTATCCGGCTCGGGGCCGCCGATCAACATCGGCAGGAAGATCACGGCGAGTGCCACCAACACGGCGGCGCCGATGAGTCGCTGTTTGAGGCTGGCATCCATGCGACAACTTTTTCGGGACGGATTGCCGGCAAGTATAACGGCGCGGACCTGAGCGAACCGCCTATACCAGCGCCAGCGCTTCGGCCACGGTGTGGAACGATCCGAACACCACGATACGATCTCCCGGCTGCGCCATCTTCCGCGCCGCAGCCAGCGCCTGCGCAACCGAGGCATGGCGTGTGGTGAGCGAACGCGACAGCAACGCGCCGACCTTCTGCCACAGCGCCTCCACCGGCTGCCCGCGTCCGCCCACGTCCGACAGGCCTGCCAGGTGCCAGATGTCGACCTGGCCCATCAGCACGGCCACTTCATTGGCTACATCCTTGTCAGCCAGCGCCGCAAATACCGCCTGCGTCGCGCCGCGCGTGCGGTTGGCCTGCAACCAGTTCGCCAGTTGCTGCGCCGCCTGCGGGTTGTGCGCAACATCGAGCACGATCTCGACCGGGCCGGGAATCACCTGCATGCGCCCCGGCAATGCGGCCGCGACCACACCGGCAGCAATGTGTTCATCGTCCACCTTCAAAGGCGGCAGCACGGCGCGCACCGCGGCAATCGCCGCCGATGCATTGGCAAACTGTGCCGGCGCACGCAGGCCCGGCAACGGCAGCCGCAGCGCGCCGCGCCCATCATGAAACGTCCAGCCATCGGCATGGGTTTCCCAACGATGGCTGCGCCCGGCACGCAACACCGGCGCTCCCAGGCGCTCGGCCTCGCGCAGCAATGCATCGGGCGGATCCAGTTCACCGACGACCACAGGTTTTCCGGTGCGCAGGATGCCGGCCTTCTCGCGCGCAATGCTCTCTCTATCCGGGCCGAGATACTCGACGTGATCCAGTGCGATGGCGGTAACGACGGCCACATCGGCATCGACCAGATTCACCGCGTCCAGCCGCCCACCCAGCCCCACCTCCAGAATCACCAGATCGAGCGGCTGGCGCGAAAAAAGCCACAGCGCCGCCAGCGTGCCGAACTCGAAATACGTCAGCGGCGTATCACCACGCGCTGCTTCCACTGCCTCGAAGGCAGCCACGAGCGCGGCATCGTCCACCGGCACGCCATTGATCCGCACGCGCTCGTTGTAGGCCAGAAGATGCGGCGAGGTGTACGCGCCGACGCGATGCCCCGCCGCCCGCGCGATCGCCTCGACAAACGCCACGGTGGAACCCTTGCCATTGGTGCCCGCCACGGTGATGACCCGTTTCGCCGGTTTGCCCAACCCCAAGCGGGTAGCGACCTCACGCACCCGCTCA
>JAEXRB010000125.1 GCA_023438325.1 Pseudomonadota bacterium
GTGTCAGTTCGGCAGCAAGGCCGTCCGCGCGACATGGTGTGGCGAGAAATGGCAGGTGCAGCGCAGCGTGCATGCTCGCTTCCGGCTGCGAGTCGGCGCTTGCGAGATCACGGGCGGCAATGGTTGCGTGCCGCGAGGTGCGGCGCGCTATGCAACATCAACTCAGGTGATGCGCGGGAGTTGGCGTCAAAGTGCTTCGGATGCGAAATCGGCAAGCCGTGAGCGTTCGCCGCGGCGCAGCGTGACGTGGGCGCTGTGTGGCCAGTGCTTGAAGCGATCCACGGCGTAGGTCAGGCCCGAGGTGGTTTCGGTGAGGTAGGGCGTGTCGATCTGCTCGACATTGCCCAGGCACACCATCTTGGTGCCGGGGCCGGCACGGGTGAGCAGGGTTTTCATCTGCTTGGGCGAGAGGTTCTGGGCTTCGTCGATGATGACGTAGCGGTTGAGGAAGGTGCGTCCACGCATGAAGTTCATTGCGCGGATCTTGATGCGACTGGCAAGCAGATCGTTGGTGGCCGCGCGGCCCCATGCGCCGCCTTCCTGCGGTGTGTGGGTGAGCACTTCGAGATTGTCGGTCAGTGCGCCCATCCAGGGCGTCATCTTCTCTTCTTCGGTGCCGGGCAGAAAGCCGATGTCCTCGCCCACGGATACCGTGGCGCGGGTCATGATGATTTCGCGGTAACGCTGCTGATCCATCGTTTGCGCCAGGCCTGCCGCGAGGGCGAGCAGGGTTTTGCCCGTACCGGCGGTGCCGAGCAGGGTGACGAAGTCGATATCCGGATCCATCAGTGCATTGAGCGCGAAGTTCTGTTCGCGGTTGCGCGCGCTGATGCCCCAGACCTGATGGCCTTGGCTACGGAAATCATCGACGACTTGAAGCACGCCGCGCGTACCATCGATTCTGGTGACGCGAAACTCGAGTGCTTCCTCGCCGGGCAGGTAGAGGAACTGGTTGGGGTGCCAGGCTTCATCGGGTTGGCGCTCGACTTCGTAGAGGCTGTGGCCGCGCTCGGTCCAGGAGCGCAGGTCGTTTTCATGCTTGTTCCAGAAGTTTTCCGGCAGTGCATTGGCGCCGGTGTAGAGCAGGTTGAAATCGTCCAGCGCGCGGTCGTTTTCATAGTCTTCCGCCGGCAGGCCGGCGATGTGGGCCTTGATGCGCAGGTTGATGTCTTTGGACACCAGCACCACTTCGCGATCGCCGCGTTCCTCGCGCAGCGCGAGGATGGACGAGAGGATCTGGTTGTCTGGTGCAACCTTGCCGAAGCTGCGTGTGGTGTCGGCGACTTTGGTTTGGAACAACAGCACGCCGGTGTGTTCTGCGGCACGCAGTTGCAGGCCCTCGGGGCGGCGCAGGCGCAGGCCGGTGGCGATGCCTTCGGTGCCATCGGCTTCGATCAGCTCATTGATGAAACGGCTGACCTGGCGCGCATTGCGGCTGGCCTCGGACATGCCTTTCTTGTTGGCATCCAGCTCTTCCAGCACCGTCATCGGCAGGAACACGTCGTGCTCCTCGAATTTGAACAGCGCGGTGGGATCGTGCATCAGCACGTTGGTATCCAGAGCGTAGATGCGACGATTCGAGGTCATGGATGTTCCGGAGGTGGGGCTAGGAAGCGGCTTGGGCTTTCAGTGCGGCAAGTACCGCCTGGGCGTGGCCTGTGACTTTGACGCCGCGCCATGCGTGCGCAAGGCGGCCATGGGGATCGATCAGGAAGGTGCTGCGCACGATGCCCATGACCTTGCGGCCATACATGTTCTTCTCGTGGATGACATCGAAGGCGCGGCATACGGCCTCGTCGGCATCGGAAATCAGGCCGAAGGGCAGGGATTGCTTGGTGATGAAGTTCTGGTGGGATTTCACCGAGTCGCGCGATACGCCGAGGATGGCGGCGCCGGCTTTGTCGAAATCACTGGCCAGATCACGGAAATCGCCGGCTTCGGTGGTGCAGCCAGGCGTGCTGTCCTTGGGATAGAAGTACAGCACCAGCCAGCGGCCGGCATAGCCGGAAAAGTGCGCAATGCTGCCATCAGACAGCGTGAAGGCAAGGTCTGGAATCTTGTCGCCGATATCGATCATGCGGGCATCAGAACTTCATCGGGTCCAGAATGGCATCGAGGTTCAGATGATCGCAGAACTCCAGGAAATCGTCGCGCAGTGCGGCGATGTGCATCGAGGCGGGAATGCCGACGGTCAGTTGCGCGGAGAACATGTCCGCACCGGTCTGCATGGCGCGGTAACGCGAGCTGTGCAGATTTTCGATGGTGATGCCTTGGCGATCGAAGAAATCGGCCAGCTGGAACAGGATGCCGGGTTTGTCGGCGGCGATCACTTCCACCAGATAAGGCAGCAGATTGCTCTGCATGGGCTTGGAGCCGGTGCGATACCACACCAGCCGGTAGCCGTCCTCGCGCTCCAGCCGGGAAAGGCCGGATTCCAGCTTGGCTACCGCATCCCAGGAGCCCATCGCCAGCGCCAGCACCGATACATCACGACCCAGGGTGGACAGGCGTGCATCGACCAGATTGCAACCGCTGTCGGCGATGCGACGGGAAACGGCCAGTAGCGGCGATTCCGGATGCGTCGCGAAGGCGTTGATCAGGAGGTAGTTCTCGTTGGTGTTGGGGCGTTGCTGCGGGTCGGTCAAGGCGACATTCCGACTGAGGGGCGCGCGGGGCGCCGAGGGCTACAGGGTTGCGGCAGTGCTGAAGCGCTGACAACCGCGCGGCCAGCATACTTGCCCGTCCTTCGGGGCCGCAAGTAACATCCCCGACCCCTTTTGCAGAGCGTGCCCGTGCAACTTTCCGGCAGCATTACCGCGCTGGCGACGCCGTTCGATGCCAGTGGCGAGCTCGATATCCCGGCGTGGCACGCCTTGGTGAGCGCGCAGCTCGATGCGGGCACGCAGGGCGTGGTCGTGGCCGGTTCCACTGGTGAAGCTGCGATGCTGGACGAGGCCGAGTTCTCGCGCCTGATCGGAACGGCCGCCGATGTGGTTGGCGGGCGTATCCCGGTGCTCGCCGGCGCTGGCCTGTCTGGCACCGACAAGACACTGGCGCAATGCAGGCTCGCACGTGAAGCGGGTGCCGATGCCGTGCTGGTGGTGACGCCGCCCTACGTGCGCCCGACGCAGCAGGGTTTGCGCCGGCATTACGAAACCGTGGCCGATGCGCTGGATGTGCCGGTGGTGCTCTACAACGTGCCCTCGCGTACCGGTAGCGACCTTCTGCCCGATACCGTGGCGGCGCTGGCGGCGCATCCGAACGTCGTGGGCATCAAGGAGGCCGTTGCCGATCCGGCGCGGATGCAGGCGCTTCTGGCGCTGCGCAGGCCGGACTTCGCGGTGTTGAGTGGCGATGACGGAAGTTGTTGCAGTGCCATGCTGGCCGGTGCCGATGGCGTGGTTTCGGTGGCATCCAACGTCGTCCCCGGCGCGTTTCGCCGGCTGTGCGATCTGGCGCGTTTCGGTGACGAAGGTGCGGCTCGTGCGCTTGATGCGCGCCTGTCCCCCCTTTTTGCGGCAATGGGGTGGGAGCCCAATCCGATCCCGGTGAAGGCGTTGCTTTCCGCGCAGGGTCAGTGCCGGAACAGCTTGCGCCTGCCGCTGCTGCCGCTATCCTCGCGTTTTCGGCCTGAGCTTGAAGCAATGCTTGGGCATATCCGTGCGATCGAAGCCCAGGGCGGGCCGGGTCGGGCGGCCTGACGTTTTCTCCAACGAGAGTTTTCGATGAGCAGTCTTACGAGCAATGGACGCGGCCTGATTGTCGCCGTGGTAGCGGTGGCGGTGCTGGCAACTTCCGGATGCAGCTGGTTTCGAGGCAAGACCGGGTACGAGTTGAGTCCTGAGTCGCGCCCGCTGGAAATTCCACCGGATCTGGATGCGCCTCCGCATGATGGTGCGCTTAGTATTCCGGCAGTGGCGGCATCCCAGCGCGGGATCGAAAGCCAGGCCTTCAGTCTGGATGACACGCCGGCGGGTGCTTTTGATCGCGTCGGCATCGCGCTGGGGCGGATCGAAGGTGTTTCGATCAGCGAGCGCTCGCAACTTCTGACCGTCTACACCGTGGCCTATGAGGGCGAAACCTTCCTCATCCGCATTGCTCCGCAGGGTGAAGGCGCGCGTGTTTCCGCCGTTGCCGGAGAAGGTCGCGAGATTACCAGCGGAGCGGGTGCAAAATTGCTGGGGCTGTTGCGACAGCGACTGGGCTGATCGCCAGCGCGCCGCCGTCAGCGGGCGATCGAGCGAGGAGGCGATCCGTGGCCATGCACGGGTCGCTTTCCGAGGCAATCCAATACGATCAGGGCGTACGCCGCTCGGGCGCAGTGGTTCCATTCCGGCATCCTTGCGTGGCGCACAAGGATTTCTACGCGCCTCGCACCCACCGCGCACTGTTGCGCCCACCTGCGGGTGGCTGTATCCGCCAGTCCGCATGGGTGTGACACGAGCAAGCGCCGTCACTATGTGGCGATGCGCTCAGCGCTTCAGGTGCTTGAGCTTGTCCTTCACGCCATCCCATTCGGCGGCATCGGGCAGGGGATCCTGGCGCACACTGAGCACGGGCCATTCCTTGGAAAGCTCGGCGTTCAACGCGATGAATCCTTCCTGGCCGGCGGGCACGTCATCTTCGGGGAAGATCGCATTGGCCGGGCACTCCGGTTCGCAAAGCGTGCAGTCGATGCACTCGTCCGGATCGATCACCAAAAAATTGGGACCTGCATGGAAGCAGTCGACTGGGCAGACCTCGACGCAATCCGTGTACTTGCAACGGATGCAGTTCTCGGTGACGACGAAAGGCATCGGATAGGGCATCCAGGGAAGGAAGTGGCGCTCCCTACGAGGTTCGAACTCGTGTTCCCGCCTTGAGAGGGCGGTGTCCTAGGCCACTAGACGAAGGGAGCGCGTTGAGCGGCATCGAGCCGAACGGTTAGTATAGGTGGCCCGGTTGCCGCAGGCAATCGGAGTTCTTCTTCCAGCATCGATGAGCACGTGCCCTCAAGCCCTCCAGCGCTACGCATCATTTCGCGCGATCAACATCCCATTTCCCGCAGGAACATCAGCCCGAATGCGCTGAGGGTGCTGTATCGGCTCAACGAAGCCGGTTTCGGCGCGTACCTGGTCGGCGGCGCAGTGCGCGACCTGCTGCTGGGGCAAAACCCGAAGGATTACGACGTGGCGACCGACGCCACGCCCGAGCAGGTCAAGCGCCTGTTCCGCAATTGCCGCCTGATCGGCAGGCGTTTCCGACTGGCGCATGTGATGTTCGGCTCGGAAATCATCGAGGTCGCGACCTTCCGCGCCAACGATGACGACGGTTCGGGAGATCGCGCGGTAGAAAATGGCCGGCTGGTGCGCGACAACGTCTACGGCACCATCGAGGATGACGCGGTCCGGCGCGATTTCACCGCCAACGCGCTGTACTACGCGGTCAGTGATTTTTCCGTGCGCGATTATGTGGGCGGGTATGACGACGTGATGGCGCACACCTTGCGCCTGATCGGCGATCCGTCGGCGCGTTACCGCGAAGATCCGGTGCGCATGCTGCGCGCGGCGCGTCTGGCCGCCAAGCTGGATTTTTCCATCGAACCGGCCAGTGCCGAGCCGATTCCGGCGCTGGCGCCGTTGCTGGCCGAGGCCTCCAATGCGCGCTTGTTCGATGAGTCGCTCAAGCTGTTCATGGCCGGGCGTGGCGCACGTTCTTTCCAATTGCTCGAGCACTTTGGCCTGCTCCCCGAGCTCTTGCCAGATACCGCCGCCGCGTTGGCGCTGGATGGAAGCGGCCTTTGTCGCGAACTCATCATGGCGGCATTGCGCGGTGGCGATGCGCGCGTGGCTGACGAAAAATCGGTGACGCCGGCCTTCCTGTTCGCCGCGCTGCTGTGGCCGGCCTATGCACAGGATTTGCAAACCTTGTTGCAGCAAGGTCACGACATGGTGGTGGCCGAGCAGCGTGCGGCTGATCGAGTGACCTTGCGTCAGGCGGCCCGGATCGCGATCCCGCGCCGCTTCAGCCAGCCGATGCACGAGATCTGGTGGATGCAGTCGCGCTTCAGCCAGCGTCAGCGCAAGCGGGTGTTCCGTTTGCTGGATCATCCCAGATTCCGCGCGGCATTCGATTTCCTCGAGCTGCGCGCCAGCGTGGTGCCGGAACTGCGCGAAGAGTTCGAATGGTGGGCGCGCGCGCAGGCCTTGCCGCCGGATCAGCTCGCCCGCCAACTGCCAGGCAAGACCCCGCCCGCACCACGCGGTGAAGCTGCGGATGCAACGGCAAGCGAGAAGGCTGTGCCGCGCCGTCGTCGCCGTCGTTCGAGCAAGAAGCCGGCCCAGCAATGAGCGGGGAGATGCGGGCCTACGTGGGCTTGGGCAGCAATCTGGATGATCCGTGCGCGCAACTGGATCGTGCGCTGGCCGCGCTCTCCACCACGCCTGGCGTGGTGCTGCGGGATGTTTCCTCGTATTACCGCACCGCCCCGTGGGGCGAGACGCGCCAGCCGGATTTCCTCAACGCCGTTGCCGTCATCGACACCACGCTGGCCCCGGAGGAACTCTTGAGCGAGCTGCGTCGCATCGAGGCGTCTGCCGGTCGCCGCCGCGGCCATCGCTGGGGGCCGCGCACGTTGGATCTGGATCTTCTGATTCACGGTGATGCCATCCGCGATACCGAACAATTGCAACTCCCGCACCCGCGCATGCACGAGCGTGCCTTCGTGCTCGCGCCGTTGGCCGAATTGGTGCCCGAGCTTTCGCTGGGCCAGTACGGCAGCGTGGTCGAGGCGCTGGCGCGCATCGGCCATGTGGGCGTGGAGCGACTGCCGGACACTGAATGAGATTTCTGCCATGACCCCTCGTATTCCGCCCGTCACCGTGCCGGCACTGCGCCAGATGAAGGCCGATGGCCAGCGCATTTCGATGCTGACCTGTTACGACGCCACCTTTGCACTCGCGATGGATCGCGCTGGTGTGGACACCATCCTGGTTGGCGATTCACTCGGCATGGTGGTGCAAGGGCGCGACAGTACGCTGCCGGTGACGGTCGACCACATCGTTTATCACGCCGCCGCCGTGGCGCGTGGCCTTTCGCGTGCGCTGCTGGTGGCAGACCTGCCATTTCTTTCCTACGCCACGCCCGGGCGTGCACTCGATGCTTCGCAACGACTGATGGGCGAAGGCGGAGCCGGTATGGTCAAGCTCGAAGGCGCGGGGCCGATGCTGGAAACCATTTCTACCCTGGCACAGCGCGATGTGCCGGTCTGTGCACACCTCGGCCTGACGCCGCAATCGGTGATGAAGCTCGGTGGTTTCCGGGTGCAGGGGCGGGAGGCTGTTGCCGCGCAACGCCTGCGTGCTGCTGCACTTGCGGTACAGGAAGCCGGCGCTGATCTGCTCGTGCTCGAATGTGTGCCGCGTGCGCTGGCCGCCGAGATCACCGCGTCGCTGCACATTCCCACCATCGGTATCGGTGCGGGCGCAGATTGCGACGGGCAGGTGCTGGTGATGCACGACATGCTTGGTTTGCGCGGTCGGCATCGCACGCCGCGCTTCGTCAAGGATTTTCTGGCAGGTGCCGAGGGCGCCGAGGCGGCATTTGCAGCTTACGTTGCCGCCGTGCGCGAGCGGCGCTTCCCCGCCCAGGAACATGGATTCGACTGACCATGCACGTTGTTCACGATGTTGCCGCGCTGCGTGCGCAAGTTGCCCGGTGGCGCCGCGTGGGTGAGCGCGTTGCGTTGGTGCCGACGATGGGCAACCTGCATGCCGGCCATTTTTCGCTCGTCGCATTGGCGCGCCAACACGCGGACCGCGTGGTGGCCAGCATCTTCGTCAATCCCACCCAGTTTGGCCCGAACGAGGATTTCTCGCGCTATCCGCGCACGCCGGAGTCCGACGAGGCCGGGTTGGCTGCCGCTGGCTGCGACCTGGTGTTCCGGCCCACGGTGGCGGAGATGTATCCATTGGGGGCGGAGCATTGCGTCGCGATACGCGTGCCGGGCTTGACCAATGAACTGGATGGCGCGGCTCGTCCGGGCCATTTCGACGGTGTGGCGACCGTGGTGTTGCGTCTGTTCAACATGGCGCAGCCGGATGTGGCTGTGTTCGGGCGCAAGGATTTCCAGCAATGGCGCGTGATTGATTACATGGTGCGCGAGCTCTCGCTTCCGATCAGCATCGTGCCCGCGCCGATCCAGCGTGATGTCGATGGCCTGGCGCTCAGTTCGCGCAATCAGTACCTCTCGCCTGCCGAACGGGCCATCGCGCCGGAGTTGCATCGCACGTTGTTGGCGATGCAGGCGTCCTGGCGAGATGGCGTGCCACTGTCGCAGATTGAAGCCAATGCGCAGGAGCGGCTGAAGCAGGCAGGGTTCGTGACCGATTACGCCCAGTTTCGTCGACGTCATGATCTTGCGCGCCCGGGTGACAGCGAGCGCGATGGCTTGGTTGCCCTGATTGCCGCCCGTCTGGGCAGTACGCGATTGATCGACAATCTGGAAGTATGAGCGCCGGATTTCCGCGTCAGGCAGGCCGCATCAGGCCCCACACGAATGGGGTGTAGCTTTTTTGCAAAGCGTGTGGTAGATTGGCCACGCCTTCCGGCACCCGTGCAGCGAACCGCGCACCGTCGGGAGGTAATGCAGGGCGCATTTTTGGGTAATCGTCACTCCGTTATAACCCCGTCGGGAATTTCCGGCGGGGTTTTTTTTGCGGAAAAATCCATGGTTGTTCCTTGCAAAACAAGGGGATGCGTTATTTCGGCTCCAATGGCGGCGGGCTCAGCGGTGCATTTGCTAGCATGGATCGGTCTGCCGTCAATGCGGCTGTTGTCTTTTTGCAACAACAGGGAATACAAGAACAATGCATACCTCCGCGTGGCTGGAACGCCTCACTCCCCATGCTGCGCGCCTGGTCGATTTGCCTTTGCGTGAGTTGATCGCGGCCGATCCGGCCCGCATCGCCGCCGCCACGCTCCAGGTCGGGCCGATTCATGCTTGTTGGGCACGTCAGCGCATTGATGCGGCAGCTGACGCGGCGTTGCTGGAGGTGGCGCGGGAGCGCGGCATCGCGTCGGCATTTTCCGCGTTGTTCGACGGTGCGCCGGTCAATCGATCAGAACATCGCCCGGCTCTGCATACCGCGTTGCGCGGCAGTCTCGGTATCACGGCTGACGCACAGCATGCGCACGCACAGGCGGCCGACACCTTGAACGCCATGGCCGGCTTGATCGATGCGTTGCGCGCCTCGGATGTCACCGACCTCATCAACATCGGTATCGGTGGTTCGGATCTCGGGCCACGTCTGGCGCTGGAAGCTCTGCGCGATCACGATCCGGGCCGCTTCCGCGTGCATTTCCTCAGTGCTGCCGATGGCTGCGAGGTGCCTCGCTTGCTGCGCGAACTTGATCCTGAAAAGACCGCCGCGGTCCTCGTTTCCAAAAGCTTCGGCACGCAGGAGGCGCTGTTGAACGGACAGCTGGTGCGCGACTGGCTAGGTTCGAACGAGCGCCTGTACGCCGTGACCGCCAACATGGCGCGTGCCGAGGCGTGGGGAATTGCGCCTGCGCGCGTATTGCCGATGTGGGATTGGGTCGGGGGGCGCTATTCCTTGTGGTCGGCGGTTGGTTTCGTCGTTGCCGCAGCGCTGGGCATGGCGGTGTTCGAGCGCCTGCTGGCCGGTGCGGCAATGATGGATGCGCACGTTCTGCAGGCTGCACCGGAGGTCAATCTCGCCATTCGTCATGCCTTGGTGGCGGTTTGGAATCGCAACGCGATGGGGTATGACACCCACGCCATCCTGCCTTACGACAAGCGCCTTGCGCGCCTTCCGGCGTATTTGCAGCAATTGATGATGGAGAGCCTCGGCAAATCCGTCACTCAGGACGGTGTGCGGGTGGATTTCGGCACCGTTCCTGTGATCTGGGGTGGCACGGGCACAGATGTGCAGCACTCCTTCTTTCAGGCCCTGCATCAGGGCACCGATACCGTGCCGATGGATCTCATCGGCACGATTCGCACGAACGGCAATCCCGAGCACCATCGCGTTCTGCTTGCCAACCTGCTGGCTCAGGCCGAAGCCTTTGCCAATGGTGCGAGCAGCGGCGACCCGCAGAAGACGTATCCCGGCAATCGTCCCTCGACCTTGTTCCTGCTCGACGACCTCACCCCGGAATCGCTTGGCGCACTGCTGGCTATGTACGAGCACAGTGTCTATGCGCAGGCCTGCATCTGGGGCATCAATCCCTTCGATCAATGGGGCGTGGAGTTGGGCAAGACCTTGGCAGTGCGGTTGACGGAGTGCCTTGCCGACGCGACGAAGCCGATCGGTGATCCGGTGACGCGCGCATTGATCGAGCGTATCCGGTGAGGGTGTTGGCCGGGCCGATATCGGAGGCGGGGATGCAGCAGGTTCACGGCGGAATGGCCCTGTGGCGGGGCCGCACTGTGCAGTAACGGGCGCGGTGACATTGCGCTACAGGCATTGGATGCCGAGTGGAGCGAGTGGCCGTCTGCAATCGACTGGCCTGCGTTCAGATGCGGTGTTCCAAGATCGTTTCTCGCCCGGTTGCCATGGCCCGCCGGGCTTTTTTCGTGGACGGCACGGGCCATCAGCATAGCGGTGGTTTGTTGCTAAAAAGCTACAAATGTGTGGGGCAATTGCCAAATTTGCGTGTTTCATACCCCACATCTGTGTTATTGTCCGCCGCGTTTTCACGCGCTCCCGTCTCCGGAGTACGCCCCGATAATGATCAAACAACGCACTCTCAAAAACACGATCCGCGCTACCGGCGTGGGCCTGCATTCGGGCAACAAGGTCTACATGACCTTGCGTCCGGCGGCGGTTGATACCGGCATCGTGTTTCACCGTACCGACCTTCCCGAGCCGCGCCAGGTGCGCGCCACGGCTGAAAACGTCGGCGATACCATGCTTTCTTCCACGCTGATCGAGGA
>JAEXRB010000130.1 GCA_023438325.1 Pseudomonadota bacterium
CCGCTTCGCTGGTGCAGGCGGCCGAAGCGCGCGGGATTCCATGGTTGCGCCTCAATCAGCAATCGCTGGTGCAACTGGGGCACGGCAAATACCAGCAGCGCATCCAGGCCACGGTCACCGGCAAGACCCCGCACATTGCGGTGGAGCTGGCCTCGGACAAGGAAGAAACCAACAAGATCCTCGGCACGCTGGGCCTGCCGGTGCCGCGACAGGAGCTGGTGACCAGCGAGGATGGCGCGATTCGTGCTGCGCGCCGTTTCGCCGGGCCGGTGGTGACCAAGCCCTACAACGGCAATCACGGACGCGGCATCACCATCGGCATCCAAGAGGCCGAAGCGGTGCGCGAAGGGTTCCGCGCCGCGCGCGAACATTCGCGTTCGGTGATCGTGGAAACCTTCCAGCCCGGCGACGACCACCGCCTGCTGGTGGTCAACGGCGAATTGATCGCCGCCACACGCCGCACGCCGGGGCATGTGGTGGGCGATGGCCGGCACAGCATTGCCGAGCTGGTCGACATCGTGAACCAGGATCCGCGCCGTGGCGTGGGCCACGAAAAGGTGCTGACCCGCATCGTGCTCGATGCGCAGGCCGAGTTGATGATGGAGCGCGCCGGCTGCAATGCCGACTCGGTGCCTAAGCCAGGCGAGATCGTCTATCTGCGTTCCACCGCCAACCTTTCCACCGGCGGCACCGCGACCGACGTGACCGACATCATCCATCCCGACAATCGCGACATGGCGGTGCGCGCAGTGCGTGCGATCGGCCTGGACGTGGGCGGTGTGGATTTCATCACGCCCAACATCGCCGAAAGCTACAAGACCATTGGCGGGGCGATCTGCGAAGTGAACGCCGCGCCCGGTTTCCGCATGCATGTGGCGCCCAGCGAAGGCACGCCGCGCGATGCCGCCGGCCCGGTGATCGACATGCTGTTTCCCGCAGGCGCGCCCAGCCGCGTGCCGATTGCCGCGCTCACCGGCACCAACGGCAAGACCACCACCGCGCGCATGCTCTCGCACATCGCCAAAATGGCCGGTTACACCCCGGGCCTGACCACGACCGATGGCGTCTACATCGACGGCCAGCGCACCGTCGAAGGCGACATGACCGGGCCGGTGTCGGCGCGCATGGTGCTCTCCGATCCGCAGATCGACCTGGCCGTGCTGGAAACCGCGCGCGGCGGTTTGCTGCGTGCCGGCATGGGCGTGACCGAGGTCAATGTCGGCGCGGTGCTGAACGTGCAGTCCGATCATCTCGGCCTGAAAGGCATCGATACCCTCGATCAACTGGCGCAGGTGAAGCGCATCGTGGTGGAGGTGGCCACCGATTGCGCCGTGTTGAACGCCGATGATCCGCTGGTGCTGAAGATGAGTGGCTATGTGGATGCGAAAACCATCTGCTACGTCAGCACCAATCCCTCGCATCCGCTGGTGCGCGAACACATCCGCGCTGGTGGCCGCGCCTGCGCGCTGGAGGCCGGCATCAACGGTCAGATGATCACGCTCTACGACAAGGGTAGCCATATCCCGCTGCTGTGGACGCACTTGATTCCAGCGACGATGGAAGGTCGCGCCATGCACAACGTGCAGAACGCGATGTTCGCGGCCGCCATGGCGTTTTCGCTTGGCATCAAACTCGATCCGATCCGCCAGGGCCTGCGCACGTTCGACACCACCTTCTTCCAGGCGCCGGGCCGCATGAACGTGTTCGACGAGCATCCCTTCAAGGTGCTGTTCGATTACGGCCACAACGCCCACGCCATCGCCGCGATGGCCGATCTGGCGCAGCGGCTGGATGTGACCGGGCGGCGCATCGTGGTGCTGGCCGCGCCGGGCGATCGTCGTGACGAGGATATTCTCGACATCGCGCGCGTGGCCGCCGGCAAGTTTGATCACTACATCTGCCGACGCGACGACAACACCCGTGGCCGCGATGGCGATGAAGTGCCGCGCCTTTTGGCGCGCGGCTTGATCGAGGCCGGTGTCGCCGAGGGCACCATCGAACAGATCCACGACGAACAGGAAGCCATCGACACGGCATTGCGCATGGGCCAGCCGGGTGACTTGCTGCTGGTATTCGCCGATGCGCTGACGCGTTCGTGGAAGCAGATCATCAAGTTCCGCCCGGAAGGCATGCCGGTGAAGGCTGCGCCTGCCCTCGCCGCCGCGGAAGCTCCATCGACGGCCGACCCGCAAGCGCTGGCACGCGAGGCCGAACTGCGCGCGTTGATGGAAGGCACGGTGCGGGACGAGCGCGGCATCGTGTTCGCGCGCGAGCAGGACGACTGAGGCGAACGTGGCTGTATTGCCTTTTGACGATTCGCGTCGACTGACCGGGCCCAACCCGTATTTCGCCGGACCCGGCGCGGCGCTGGAAAGCACCGGCGTGACGGTGAACGCGGCGCGGCTTGAACGCTGGCGCGCCAACATCGCGCAGATGCGTGCCGCACTTGGCTGGCCGCGTGGCGAGATCGTCGCGCGCCGGCATGAAAGTGGCGCGAGCTTGGCGTTCGCCGCACCCGTCGATCAACTTTTCTGTGCCACTGAAGTCAACGAATGGGCCTGGGGCGCGGCCTGCGAAATCGCGATCGGCGAAGCGCCCGGCCATCCGGCCACATGGGATGTCGAACAGGCCGTGCAAACCCTGAAAGCATTGGCCCGCGACGAAGCGCTGCCGATGCTCGCCGCCATCGCCCGCCATGCCGCCGAGCATCAGCCCGATGCCTTGTTGCTCGTGGGTGAAGAATTGTTGAGCATCGGCAGCGGTGCGGGTGGACACGATTTCCCGCTGGGTGCACTGCCCATGCCCGAAACGCTGCCTTGGGAGGCGATGAAAGCGGTAGCAACCACGTTGGTGACCGGCTCCAACGGCAAGACCACCACGGTGCGCCTGGTTTCCGCGATGCAGCGCGTGATCGGGCGACGTGTGGGTTTTTGCTGCACCGATGGATTGTTCGTCGAGAATGAAAAACTCGACACCGGCGACTACTCCGGCCCCATCGGCGCACGCACCGTGCTGCGCCGGCGCGACATCGATGCCGCCGTGCTGGAAACCGCGCGCGGCGGCATGTTGCGGCGCGGGCTGGCGGTGACGCGCGCCGATGTGGCCATCGTCACCAATGTCAGCGCCGATCATTTCGGCGAGTACGGTGTGCATTCGCTGGCCGATCTGGCGGCAGTGAAGCTCACCGTGGCACGGGCCATCGATGCGCGTGGCTTGCTGATCCTAAATGCCGATGATGTCGTCCTGCGCGAGGCGGCCGCCGGCCTCGATGTGCCCATCGGCTGGTTCTCGCTGGATGCCGGAAATCCTTTCCTGCACCAACACGCCGCGCAGCAGCCTGCGTGCGTGCTGCGCGATGGAAAACTCTGGCTGCATCCGCAAGGCATCGCGCATGACGGCATCGATCTGGGCCAGGTCGTCCACATGCCACTCAGCGCGGAAGGACTGGCGCGCTACAACATCGCCAATCTGGCGGCTGCCGCGTTGGCGGGGCATGCCTTGGGCACCCCGTTGGGCAATATTGCCGGCGTGCTGGAGGATTTCGGTCGTTTCAATGAAGACAATCGCGGCCGGCTGGAGCGCTGGAACATCCGTGGTGTGCAGGTGGTACTCGATTACGCGCACAACCCGGAAGGGCTTTCCGGGCTGCTCGATGTGGCAACCGCACATCAGGGCGAAGGTCGCCTCGGCCTGATCCTCGGCCATGCCGGCAATCGTCTGGATGCCGACATCAGCGCCCTGGCCCGCGTGGCGGTGCGTTATCGCCCTGATCGCGTGGTGCTGAAGGATATTTCCGGTTACGAGCGCGGCCGGGTTTCGGGTGAAATCGCCGATTTGATGCGACACGCGCTCGAGGCCGGAGGCATCGCGCCTGCGGCCATCGATTTCATTGCCGATGAAGTTGAGGCCGTGCGCAGCCTGCTCGACTGGGCACGGCCTGGCGATGTGCTGGTGCTGCCGATCCATGGCTTCGCCGCCAAAGACAGCATCATCCCGATGCTGGATGCGTTGGCGGCAACCGACAACCGATCGCCTCACTCATAGGCCAGCGCCGCCACCGGATCCATGTGTGCAGCCTTGCGTGCGGGCAGGAAGCCGAACACCACGCCGGTGAGGAAGGCGCAGGTGAAGGCCAGCAGCGCCGGGCCGGCTGAAAAGGCCACGGGCATGCCGAAGCGCTGCACCGCATAGCCGATGCCGATGCCTAGCGCCACGCCGAGCAAGCCGCCGATGCCGCACACCACGATGGCCTCGATGTTGAATTGCAGCAGGATGTCGCGGCGGCGCGCGCCGGTGGCCATGCGGATGCCGATTTCGCGGGTGCGCTCGGTGACGCCGACCAACATGATGTTCATCACCCCGATGCCGCCGACGATGAGCGAAATCGCGGCCACCGAACCCAGCAGCGCGGTCATGGTGTCGGCCGTGGCGGAAACCGCTTCCTGCAGCGAGGCGGTGTTGCGCACCTGGAAATCCACGGTGCGATGGCGCTCGGTCAACAATGCGGTGATCTGCGTTTCGACCTGCGGCATCACCGTATCGCTTTCCACTTTCACCGTGATGCCGCCGAGAAAGGATTGACCGAACAGGCGCATGAAACCGGTGGTGAGCGGAATCAGTGCGGTGTCGTCCTGATCCTGGCCGAAACTGGATGCGCCCTTGGCGGAAAGCACGCCGATCACCTCGAATGGCACGTTGCGCACCAGCACGAAGCTGCCGATGGGGTCGCGCCCATCCGGATACAGGTTCTGCACCACGGTCTGACCGAGCACGATCACCGGCGCGTAGCCGCGCACATCCTCCGGCGTGATGAAGCTGCCGCTTTGCATCGGCCAATCGCGCAGCGGCTGGAAATCCGGCCACACGCCTTGCACCGTGCTGCGGTAATCGCGATTGCCAAAGCGCAGGGTGTAACTGCCCGAACGCTCGGGCGAAACCCATGTGACGCCGGCAACGGCACGCAAGGCTTCGGCATCTTCCGGAATCAGGGTGGCGATGTCGCCTGAGCCACGGAATCCGGCCAGGCCGGGACGCACGGAAAGCTGGTTGCTGCCCATGGCGGCGATGCGATCCAGCACCGCCTGCTTGCTGCCATCGCCGATGGCCAGCATCGCGATCACCGCGGCCACGCCGATCACGACACCGAGCAGGGTGAGTGCGGTGCGGAACAGGTTGCTGCGCATCGAGCGCAGCGCCATCTTCACTGCTTCGGACACCTCGCCGGTCAAGCCCAGTGCGCGGTGTTCGCGGAGGGTGGCGGGGCGGGGCGGCGTGCCTTCATCCGTTGCCTTGCGGGTATCTGATACCACGCGGCCATCACGCAGTTCGATCACGCGGCGCGCATGGGCGGCGATGCCCGGATCGTGGGTGATGAGGATGACGGTGCGGCCTTCGGCATTGAGGCGTTGCAGCAGGGCCAGCACATCGCGGCCGGATTGGCTGTCGAGCGCGCCGGTGGGTTCGTCGGCCAGGATCACCGGCGCATCGTTGACCAGTGCGCGGGCGATGGCGACGCGTTGTTGCTGGCCGCCGGAAAGTTGTCCCGGGCGATGCTCGCCGCGTTCGCCCAGGCCCAATTCGCCCAGCAGGGTCATCGCGCGCTCGCGCCGTGCGCGCTTGCCAAGCCCGGCGTAGGCGGCAGGAATCTCGACGTTCTCGGTGGCTGAGGCATCGGCGAGCAGGTTGTAGCGCTGGAACACGAAGCCGAAAGCATCGCGCCGCAGTGCCGCCAGTTCGTCCGGCGAAAGCGTGGC
This sequence comes from Pseudomonadota bacterium, assembly GCA_023438325.1. Lineage (GTDB taxonomy): Bacteria > Pseudomonadota > Gammaproteobacteria > Xanthomonadales > Xanthomonadaceae > Denitratimonas. The sequence goes on from JAEXRB010000130.1 coordinate 5,754, forward strand.
GACATCGCGCCCGAGCACTTCGTAACGTCCGGCGCTGGGGCGATCCAGACAACCCAGGATGTTCATCAGCGTGCTTTTGCCCGAGCCGGATTGGCCCACGATGGCGACGAATTCGCCGGCATGGATTTCGATATCCACGCCATCCAGTGCCACCACGCGCGCCTCGCCACTGCCGTAATAGCGGCCGATCCGCGACAGGCGCAGCAATGCCGCGGCGGCGGTTGGTGCGATGGCAGCGCCGTTGTTGTCGGGTGCGTTCATCGGCGCGGCCCGCCCGGGCCGAACATGCCCATCGGCGAGCGGGCGGAGGCCGTGTTGGCGCGGGCTGCGGCGGTTTGTGGCAACAGCACGGTGTCGCCGGCGCTCAGGCCGGACAGGATCTCGACTTTTTCCCGATCCCGCAGGCCGGTCTGCACAGGGCGCGGTGGCGTGCCCTGCGGGCCGGGAACGCGGACGAAGCTGGCGCCGTTGGCCTGCGGTGGCGAGAACACCGCGGCAATGGGCACGGTCACCACGCCGCGCGCTTGGGAGACAGTGAAAAACACCTGTGCCGTCATGTCCGGCAGCAGTGCGCCGTCGCTGTTGTCCACGTCGATCAGCACCTTGTACAGCACCACTTCGTTGACGATGTCCGGCGTGGGCTGGATCTGGCGCACCACGCCCTGCCAGCGCCGATCCGGTTGTCCGAGCGTGCTGAAGTAGGCCGCCATGTCGTTCTGGATACGCACGATATCGGCCTCGGCCACCTGGGCGGTGACGGTCATCGTGTCCAGATCGGCGATGCGCAGGATCGTCGGTGCGGTCTGATTGGCATTGAGGGTCTGGCCTTCCAGCGCGGTGAGCGATACCACGGTGCCGGCAATGGGCGCGTAGATGCGCGAGTAGCTCAGGTTGGCGATGTTGCCGTCGAGCGTGGACTGGGCTTCCTTGAGCTGGGCGTGGAGCGAAACGATCTGCGCTTGCGCCTGCTTGAGCGAGGCGGCGCTGGTATCGAGCACTTCGCGTGCGATCAGGCCGCGCTCGGCCACGCTCTGGTTGCGGGTGTGGGTGGCCTTGGCCAGTTCGAGGCTGGCCTGCCGTTCGGAAAGCTGTGCTTTCAGGCTGTCGACGCGGGCGCGATTGCCTTCCACCTGACTTTCATAGATGCGCGGGTCGATCTCGGCCAGCAGCGCGCCCTGTTCGACGCGGTCGCCGACATCGACATGCAGGTGTTCGAGCTGGCCGGACAATTGCGCGCCGACATCGACATAGGTTTTCGGGCCGATCTTGCCGAGTGCCGAAACGGTGTTCTCGATGTCGCTGATCGTGGCGATGGCCGTGGCAACAGGTGCGGCCTTGGTGTCCTTGCTGCCGAACTTCCACCAGACCAGCGCGCCGAGCACGAGCGCGGCGGTGATGAGGAGGATGGGAATGAGCGGGCGGCGACGAGCAGTGGGCATGGGGTTTCCTTGGACGCAGGCGGGACGTGGTGTTGGCAATGCGCTGG
>JAEXRB010000223.1 GCA_023438325.1 Pseudomonadota bacterium
TTGTGGAAATGAAGGAGAAGAAGGCGCGCGTCGAAGAGGCCCTGCACGCCACCCGTGCTGGGGTGGAAGATGGCGTGGTACCGGGCGGGGGCGTGGCCCTGATCCGTGCCAAGGCGGCCATCGAGAACCTCAAGGGCGCCAACGAAGACCAGAACCACGGCATCGTCATCGCCCTGCGCGCGATGGAAGCGCCGCTGCGCGAGATCGTCACCAACGCCGGTGAAGAGCCTTCGGTCATCGTCAACGAAGTGAAGGCCGGCTCGGGCAACTTCGGCTACAACGCCGCCAACGGCCAGTTCGGCGACATGGTGGCCTTCGGTATCCTGGATCCGACCAAGGTCACGCGTACCGCACTGCAGAACGCCGCCTCCATCGCGGGCCTGATGATCACCACCGAAGCGATGGTGGCCGAGGCGCCGAAGAAGGAAGAACCCGCCATGCCGGCAGGTGGTGGCATGGGTGGCATGGGCGGTATGGATTTCTGATCCAGCCCTCTGCTTCCTTAAGCAACACGAAGAACTCCGCAGCGATGCGGGGTTTTTCTTTGCTGCGAACGTCAGCCGCAGGCTCGGGAATCATCTGGCCCGAAGCACGGAGCGTTTCGGCGGATTTTTTCACTCGGCGCGCATGGGTTTCGTCGCATGAAACCCTTGGCATTGCGTCCTACCATGCCGACATGAGCGATATGTCTCACATCATTCTCCGCGACCTGCGCGTGCAAACGCCCGAAGGTGGTTTGCAGGTGCGGCGCTGGCAGCACCGCGATGGTCGTGCCCAGGCGCGTGCGCCCATCGTGTTGTTGCATGATTCATTGGGCTGCATCGCGGTGTGGCGGGATTTTCCGGAACGTCTCGCCGTGGCCACCGGGCGCGAGATCATTGCCTATGACCGGCTTGGTTTCGGGCAGTCCGATCCGCATCCGCATCGGTTGTCTGGTGATTTCATTCACGCAGAGGCGCGTGATGGCTTTGGCCATGTGCGCGCGGCGTTGTCTCTGGATGCGTTCATCGCTTTCGGTCACAGCGTCGGTGGCGGCATGGCGGTGGCTTGCGCGGCGCAGTATCCAGACGCCTGCCGTGCCTTGGTCACCGTATCGGCACAGGCCTTTGTCGAAGATCGCACCCTGGGCGGCATTCGTGCGGCGCAAAAGGCGTATGCGCAGCCCGCGTTGCGGGAGCGGCTGGCCAGATACCACGGCGACAAAACCGGCTGGGTGCTGAGTGCCTGGATCGATTCCTGGCTGGCCCCGACGTTCGCCGACTGGTGTCTGGATGATGATCTGCGCGGCGTGATGTGCCCGGTGTTGGCCATCCATGGCGCGTTGGACGAGTTCGGTTCGGCTGCACATCCGGCGCGGATTGCCGATCTTTCCAAAGGCCCGGCAACCGTCCAGCTCATGGAAGGAACCGGCCATATGCCGCATCGCGAACAGCCGGAACGAACCATGACGTTGATCAGCCAGTGGTTCGCCGAACTTGCACCGGATCGGGCGTAGCGAGGGCGCTCTGGCGGCTCGGTTCGGAATAAACCAGCTTTCCGCCACGGAGATGAGGATGGAGTGGCCGTGTTGTCTGGAACCGCGTCGGCACACAAGGCGCGATCAGGCAGACTCCCGCACCATACCCAGCGCCCGCACCACCGGCCCCGGTTCTCGCAGCCAACCGAAGTGATCGGCCTTCGCGTTCTGGAAGGCGTCGGAGCCGAGGGTGGTTTCGCTCCACTGCGCGTTCGGGACGAGGCGATGCAGCTTGGCGAGCGATGCGGGCGGGGCGAGCCAATCGTGTGCGAAGCCGATGGCGCGGACATGACCCTCGTAGCGTTGCATGTCTTCGTGCAGACGCTCGCCGAGGTGCGCGATACGGTAATCGCCGCGCCGCGCAGTGACGGCCCAGTCGCGCATCAGGCCGCTGGCTTCGCGGCCGGCAAAACCCAGGCGCCTGCCGGGGAAGTGGCCGGCAAATGCGGTGATGGCGGGCATCAGGGTGAGCAGTCCGCGCATCAGCCAGGCTTTTTGGAAACCGCGCCAGTAAGGATGTCCGCTGCCGAGCAACACGACGCGCTCGAAGCGGTCGGGCATCTGGCTGGCGCTGATCAGGGCGAACTGGCCGCCGATGCTGTGCCCGCCGATGCTCCAGCGCGCCTGTGGCACGGCCTGCATGGCAGCGTCCAGCGCAGCGGGAATGTCCAGCGTCAATATGTGGCGATAGTTCCAGTCGTAGCGCCGGCTGGCGCGATGGCTGCTGCTGCCGAGGCCGCGCCATTCCAGCACCGCCGTGGCGATGCCTTGTTGTGCCATGGCACTGGCGAAGCGCAGGTTCGGACTCACGCCCACGCCGAGGGCGGGCAGGAAGAACAAGGCCTGTCGGGCGGGCTCGTGCGCCGGCAGCAGCAATTCCAGTGCAGCTTCGGCGCCATCGGCGGCGCTGACGCGCAGGCTGTGGCGGAGAGGTTCGATCGCTTCCATGGCCTCAGATCATCGTGGGCGCGATGCCATCGCCGCCCAGAATCATGTGCGCGGTGCGTTCGGCCATCATGATGGTGGGGGCGTTGGTGTTGCCGCCGATGAGGTTGGGCATCACCGAAGCATCGACCACGCGCAGGCCGTCGACGCCACGCACGCGCAGCTGCGGATCGACCACGGCGGCATCGTCCGCGCCCATGCGGCAGGTGCCGATGGGGTGGTAGATGGTTTCGGCCTTGGCGCGGATGAAAGCGTCGATATCGGCCTCGCTGCGTACCTCGCCGCCGGGAAGGCGTTCGCTGTCGCGGTAAGGATCGAATGCGGCCTGAGCGAGCACGTCGCGCGTCAGGCGCAGGGCCTCGCGCATGCAGCGCAGGTCGAAACCTTCCGGGTCGGAAAGGTAGTCGGCTTGGATCAATACCTTGTCCCCGGCACTGGCCGACGCCAGGCGCAGGCGCCCTCGGCTGCGTGGGCGCAGCGCGCAGGCATGCACCGTGTAGCCATTGCCGTCGAGGCGATTGCGGCCATGGTCATCCAGCTGTGCGGGGACGAAATGGAACTGCACGTCGGCGCGCTCGTCGGGCGCGAGCGCGCTGCGTAGGAAACCGCCGGCCTCGGCCACGTTGCTGGTTCCGGGGCCGCGTCGATGCACGATCCAGTTCCAGCCGGCGGCCAGTTCGTTGATGCGGTCGTACGTATCGGCGCTGCGGCTGCGGGTGAGGGTGCAGATATCGAGATGGTCTTGCAGGTTGGCGCCGACGCCGGGCGCATCGGCCTGCACCGTGATGCGGTGTCGACGCAGCTCATCGGCGGGGCCGATGCCGGACAGCATGAGAAGGTGCGGCGAGTTGATCGCGCCGCCACACAGGATCACTTCGCGCTCGGCGTGTTGCACCATCGCCTTGCCGCCGATGCTGTAGACCACGCCCGTGGCGCGGCCGCTTTCGATCAGCACGCGATTGGCCTGCGCGCCGGTGATCACGGTGAGATTGGGGCGCTTGCGTGCCGGCGCGAGATAGGCGGCAGCGGAGGAACAGCGCGCACCGTTGCGTTGGGTGACTTGATACCAGCCAAAGCCGAGTTGGCTTTGCGCGTTGAAATCCGGGTTGAGCGGGTGTCCGGCCTCATGCCCGGCTTCGATGAAAGCGGCGGAAAGGGGATTGCGATGGCTGAGGTCGCTGACCGTCAGCGGGCCGTCGGCGCCATGGAACGCGTCGGCACCGCGCACGTTGGCTTCGGCATGACGGAACCACGGCAACACGGTATTCCAGTCCCAGCCGGGCGCATTGGCGGCCCACTCGTCGTAATCGCGTGGATGGCCGCGCAGGTAGCACATCGCGTTGATCGAACTGGAGCCGCCCAACACCTTGCCGCGCGGC
>JAEXRB010000004.1 GCA_023438325.1 Pseudomonadota bacterium
GCCGCGCCTGTGGCGCGAACCGTAAGGGCGGCGCAATCAGGCGCTCTGGAATCGGCGGGCCGTTGGTGGGGCTCGGGGATGCGGTTCTGCGTGAACCGATCAGATCAAGGGCACGTCATCATCCGGCAGCGCCACTTCGCCATCCGGTGGTAGGGCGTGGGCCATCGCCGGATCCGCCAGCGACAATTCGCGCCAGCGGTTCACGATGCCGCAGAACAGCGCTGCCGTCGTTTCGGCGTCATAGATCGCCGAATGTGCTTCGCGCCCATCCCATGACAGCCCGGCGGCTTCGGCTGCGCGGCCCAGTACGGTTTGTCCGTAGGCCAGGCCCGCCAGTGGCACGGTGTCAAAGCAGCTGAAAGGGTGGAACGGGTTGCGCTTGTGCCCGGTGCGTGCGGCGGCGGCGTTCACGAAACCCAGGTCAAAGGCGGCGTTGTGGCCCACCAGCACCGCACGCTGGCAGCCCGCCTCGCTCACGGCCGCGCGTATGGCTTTGAATACCAGGTTGAGAGCGGCACGTTCGGAGAGCGCGCCGCGCAGTGGGTTGTCCGGGTCGATGCCTGTGATTTCCAGCGATTTGGGATCCATCTCCGAGCCGAGGAACGGCGTGACATGGGCATGCACGGTGTCGCCGGGATACAGCAAGCCGGCAGCGTCCATGCAGACCGGCAGCGCCGCGATTTCCAGCAGCGCATGGCGAGTGTTGTCGAAACCGCCGGTTTCCACGTCCACCACCACAGGCAGGAAGCCGCGAAAACGCGCAGCCATGGTCGTGGCGCGGGCGGCGCCGTAGTCGGGAGAAGACGTCATGCGGGAATTCTACCAAGCCACCCTGCTGCGGACCTGAGTGCCGGCTGTAACCACTGAAGAAAGAATGGGAAAGGATGGTGGGCTTGGGTATTGCCTGCGTCCCGCGACGCGCATTGTGTCGGGACAGGGATGCGCTAGTTCGCGAGCAGCGCGCCCTGGCTGCAGGCGGGATGCCGCGTTTCAACCCGGGATAACCTGCGGCGCGGATGCGTGGCGAAGGCCGATTATTTTGGCCAATCGCCGCAGTGCCTGTTCGTTCCGACGTGGGTGCACTGCCGCCGCATCATGGCGGGTGGCGTGTGCCGAGGATCGCACCACGCGCGCGCAATGCATGCAAGCGCGTGATGGCCTGTTCGCGCAGCGTTTCAGCATCAGGCTGGCCGGCGATGAGGCGTTCGATCAGGGTGCGGCCGGTGGCCGCGTCGGCGTTGTCGTGCAGTGTCAGCATCAGCGCGTGGGCCAGCGCATCGATCTGGTGAAAGTGGATGGCATCGGCGGCATCGCGACGGATCAGCAGGAACGTCGGCGCTGCAGGCGGTTCGTGTGGCTGGTATCGGGCACAGATACGTTGCACTTCGAAACGGTAGGCCAGTGGCCAGGCCAGCGGCGAGGCGAGGGGGATGCCATCGAGCAAGTCGCCGGCCGGGTCGGCAGCCACATCTGGAAGATCGGTTTCATCCAGCGCCAGCGCCAGTTCTATCCATTCGTAATGTGCCAGTTCGTGCAAGAACGGCGGTTGCGCGGGGCGGGTGTCGAGCCAGGCAAGAAATTCGCGTCCCAGTTCCGGGAACAGCGGCGTGGTGCAACGGTGTTCCCGGTAGAAATCGCGGATCAGCGCACTCCATCCGGCTGCGCCGAAGATGTCGCGCAGGATCGGGAAATTGCCTGCGAGAAGATCGCGCACGTTGTTGAAGAACAGTTCGCGATACACCGCGATGCGCTCGGGCGCGGCGGGCGGCGGGCGGGTGTGATCGGGGTTGCGCAGGTGTGCCGCGAAGATGGCCTGCTGTTGCGCTAGCGATGAATCAGGCGACATGGCGCAGCGGACTTGCGGCTTGCGCCTCGCGCTGCATGGCGCGGATGGTGCCCACTTCCGCCAGAAGCTCGGGCAGCGGCGGGAAGTTGAAGTCGCGCTCCAGCAGCGTGGGCACCACGCCCACGTGGCGGTAGGCGGCGGCCAGCAGGTTCCACACCGGATCGATCACCTTCGCGCCATGCGTATCGACGAGGAGTTCCGGCGACTGCACGTAGTGGCCGGCGACATGGATGCAGCGCACCCGTTGCGCCGGCAGCGCATGCAGGAAGGTCAAGGCGTCGTAGCCATGGTTCACGGCGTTGACGTGGATATTGTTCACGTCCAGCAGGAGATCGCAGTCGGCTTCGGCCAGCACGGCGTTGATGAAGTCGATTTCCGGCATCTGCTGCCACGGCGCGGCGTAGTAGGAGATGTTCTCGATCGCGATGCGGCGGCCGAGTGCATCCTGCACTTGCATGATGCGTGCGGCCACGTGCTGCACGGCCTCGCCGGTGAACGGAATCGGGATCAGATCGTAGAGATGGCCTTCATCCGCGCACCAACTCAAGTGCTCGCTGTAGAGCGGCACTTGCCAGCGATCGAGGAAGTGGCGCAGCTTCTGGATGAAGGTCGTGTCCAGCGGCGCAGGGCCGCCGAGCGAGAGCGACAGGCCGTGGCACAGGATCGGATGGCGTTCAGCCAGCGCGGCGAAAGCCTTGCCGTGTTTGCCGCCCACGCCGATCCAGTTTTCCGGCGCCACTTCGAGAAAATCCAGCACGCCCGGCGAGGCATCAAGCAGGGCCGGCAAGAGCGAACGGCGCAGGCCCAAGCCCGCCGAGGCGGCAGGCAAGGGCACGGCTGGCGCGTTCGCAGTCATTGGCGTGCGTGGGAAATCAGGCGGCACCGCCGCATTTGCCTTCACCACACTTTCCTTCACCGCACTTGCCTTCGGTGCTCTTGTCCCTTTCGGACTTTTCGTGATGCTCGGCGTCGCATTGGGCTTCGCCACATTTGCCCTCACCACACTTCCCTTCGCCGCACTTGCCTTCGGCGCACTTGTGTTCGTCAGCCTTCTTGTCGTGGTTGGTGCCGCACTTTCCTTCGCCACACTTTCCTTCACCGCATTTGCCCTCGTGCTCGGCCTTCTGCTCCGGCGGGGTTTCCTGCTTTTTCTCGGTTTTGTTGGCGTCTTCCACCAGGCCGTAGCCGCGGGACATATCGGAAATACCGAACGCCTCAACCTGCTGCGCGGTGGCCAGGCCAAGAGTGCCGGAGGCGGCGAGGGACAGCATCAGCGGTGTGGCAAAACGGGATGAACTCATGGCGTGTGCTCCTTTGGAACGACGGTGAGGTGCCGATGATAGACCTTCAGGGCAGGCGCGTGGTGGGCTCAGCAAGACCTGCGAGGCGGCCGCTGCGGCAGCAACCAGACTGGGAAGCTCAGCTAATGCAGAGAAGTAGGCAGCCTCCAAGTCTGTCGTAATGGGAGTGTTTGAATGAATTGTTAGGCCCCAGCCAACGTGTTGCCGCAACGTGCGTGAGACCAGACGCAAGA